>NZ_KE952627.1:903-116289 GCF_000466335.1 Aggregatibacter sp. oral taxon 458 str. W10330
TGCCGTCAGATGGCTGTTTTGCCAGCGTTCGCTAGCCGAGTTCGACTTGCCCTTCGCCACATTCGCCGAACCTTCTATCCCCAATCCGTAACTATTGCCGTTGGTTCCCACAAAAACACCGACACTTCCGCCGCTCGATTTATTCTCCGTACGTTGGTGCTCTTCGTCTTTCACCCCTTTGATGTCAATCCCTTGTTTACCGGAAAACGCCATTAACTTGGCATTCGCATCCACGCCTTCAAAAACCACTTTTTCACCATGCGCTCTGATATTTAATACGCCGGTGCTTAATGTGGATTTTTGATGACGAATGCTTTGGCTTTCACTGCTTTGCGTTTGTTTTTGGCTACCGTAACCAAGACTTACCTTGACACTCGGGCTCGACGTGGTTCCGTTTTGTTGCATATTCCCTGCCCGCAAGGCATCTAAGGTCTCTGCCACCTTACCGACATTTTGTGCCGCCATTGCCGCTTCTTCCGCCGCTTTCATCGCATAAAGCGCTTTCAGTTTCGGATTCGTCACCTGTTGACTACGTTGTGCGCTGCTGTATGCCGCTTGCGCCATGTCGGTGACCGGTGTACTTACCGCCAAACTTACACCGGATTGTTTATACTCATGACGCTCATTCGTATGAATAATATCTTTCCCCGCCTCAACCTTCACGCTCGCGGCTTCAACATCTATACGATTCGTGTTCGGTGTTATCATGTCCGTGCCCATCACGTGAGCATGATTGCCTGCTTGGACGCTGATGTTTCCATGCAAAGACCCTAATGTGCTTCGCCCATCCGATTGCGTCCAACCTGCCGATTCAACATGATGTTTTTCTGATTTCGAACCCAAGGTGATGCCTGCGCCACTCGCAAGCACGCCTGAGGTCTTCTTGGTTTGTTGATGCACTTCTTTAAAGTGATTGGTCGTCGCGCCAATATCAACATCATGTCCAGCCTGAACATGGAGATTATCATCCGCAATAGCCTGAATGCCTTTCGCCTTCACATCATGACCTGCTGAAAGAATCACGTCTTTGCCGCTCACTTGGGTGCCGAGGTGATGGCGGGATTGCACTTTATCTAAGCGCGTCTTCGTGGTCTTCGCCAAACTGCCGCTTTTTGTTTGATGGAACTCCTCAAAATCACTGTCAACTGTCGCCGTGCCCAGAACCAAGTCGTTTTCTGCCAACGCCATAAACTTATTCTTGGCCTCTAATTCCGCACCGGCAGACCAAATATCTTTACCCGATAAGACGACATCTCCCTGGCCTTTCACTCGTGATATGAGACTTTCCGTCACGCGCTCGATGCGGGTGTGATTGCCGCCCCCCATCTTTTCGCTAAAACCAGTCTCTAAAGTCCCCAAACTCATCTTGTTCTTCGCCGAAACATAGGTTCGCCCTTTTCCTTCATTGAGAATATCTGCGCCCGTCACATCAATATTATTCGCCGACACTTGTAATTCGCCGTCTTCCCCTTTGACGTGCAATAACCCTTTTCGTCCTTGTCTCGTGTCTGTGCGTTGATAGCCGTTTTCATTGACTTCGCTTGTGTGGAGTGTACTGCTATGCTTAAAGTTTCCCTCGATATTCAATAAAATCGCTCTGTCCGCTTCTATCGTTCCGCCGAGATTCTCGACATCACCACTCACCTGCCCAACTATCGCTCTGCCACTAAGTGTGCCTGTGTTGCGAATGCTTGCGCTGTCAAACTGAACTAACTCTCGCCCCACCACAGTGCCGCTGTTCGTGAAATCTCCGCCTTTGTGAGTCACTTTTTTGCCTGACAGTAAAGCCCCATTTCCTGTGACATCGCCTTTCTTCGCTAACGCATAAATCTTCGGCACCAGCACCTGCTCTATGCGTCCATTCCCAAGCGAAACCGGTTGGCTTTCAAACCATACGATGTCTGTCGTTAACTGCGCCACTTGACTTGGCGTCAACGCAATCCCCGGGCGAAGATTAAACTTCTGCGCAAACGTGATGCCCGCATCCATTAAACCTCGATATTGACTGTCAAAGTCGCTGTAGTTGCCCACGAAATTTCTGCCCGTTAAGCGGTTTATTTGTTCGCGAATTAAGCGTTGCTCATAAAATCCGTCACCCAAACGCTTTTGCATCGTTTCCGGCGCATAGCGGAGTGTGTTGAACATATAATCACTGCTTAACCAGCGTTTTTGGTTCGTAAAATCCGGGTCCGTTTCAATCAGCACCTTGCTCGTCGGCGCAGCATTAACTCGATATAACACATTTTGCGGAAGCGTGACATTCGGCTGGATGCTACGCACTTCAAGCTCATTCGATAACTCAACTCGCGCCAACTGACGCACCGCACTTTGACTTTGTCCCGGCATGCGCCCAAAATCATTTAATCGCTCCGCTAACATCGGCACGCGAATCCCTAATTTATTCCCCGCCCATAGTTGCGTCCCATGAATATTTTGCGATGTGTTTAACGTGGCAAATGAAGCTATTTCACCACCTTCTAATTTAGTCGGTGTGTAGGCACTTATCGTCGCGATTGCACTGCTGTTATTTGCACCCACTTCGGTTAAGGATAATGTGTGATGTGTCGATGCGCTAACATCATCCGATGTCCGTTTGTTAGCACTGTAATTCACCTTTTCTTCAACCCGATAGACCGGCATATCAAATGGGGTTTCAATAATTCGGGTATATGGCCCTTGATTTTCCCATTTACGTTGAAAATAACGTTTAAAGCCCCCACGCCATTTATCAAATGTAAACACTTTATCGCCGCTATCCGTAATGCGATGTAATCCTTGTTCACCAATATTTTTAATTTGATTTGTTAAGGACATGGTCTCTCCGGCAATAACGACACTACGTTCATTAACAAAAGATTGACCATCAAAATTTAAGTAACCACCGGCCAGTATTTGACCTGCCACCGTTCTCGTGACTTTGCTTTCATCCACTCGATGATTATTAATATGCAAGCGCCAAAACTCACGATAATATTTTCCCGCTAACGCACCTAACCGGTTTTTATTATGCGCCTCGATTCCGGCATCTACCGCATCTATACTCTTGCGGTATTTGGCCTCCCACAACTCTAACGGTCTAATGTGTTCGACATAATAATCCCATTTTACTATTTGCTCTTGATAAGCTGCGCTATTCATCCGAAAACGAGATGGTCTGGTAGGGCGCTTAAAATTACCCTCATCATCAAACCAATCACTCTCTTTATACCAAGGTTGTTCCGCTAAATCATCAAATGGAAACGGCGGCTGTTGCTCTACCGGTGCCGGAACACCAAAGTATGCCCAAATAGGACTATCCGAACCATATTGCCCTGCCGGTGTATACTGACAAGCATTTTTTCCGTTAATATAGTCACACGTCATTTCATTACGAATGGCAAGCGGTGTATCTTTGGTTATGACGTCTCCTGCTTTTAAGACCGTCGGTTCCGCGCCATCATTTTTATAAACTAGCTGTCCCGCACGGCTCCAACCGGCCCAACGAAGTAATGTCATTGGAATATGAGGATCGTTAGTATTTATCCCCGATTTATCTCCATTTAAATTATTCGTAAAATCGGTTTGCAAATTATGGCGAGCATTACGCCCCATCGGCACAATGTCAGTCTTATTCACAGATCTATTTTCTAATTTCGTGACCTCAGTTGGCGCTTTACCTGTTTTTACGTGTTCAACAAGAAAATGCACGTTATTGTTATGAATTTGCGCGACGTTTAAGTGAATGTCTTGTTGCGCTTCAATCACACTACTGTTATTGCGTAATGTGTCAGCCTTGCCCTCCGCATGATTATCTGCGTTTAGTGTTCGCCCAAAGGTCATCTCTCCTGCACTAAATAAGATTGCACCCACCTGATTATCGGCTAAATAATGTACCGTATTATTTTCCACCTCGTGTGCAGCGATGTCTAAGCGTTCACGCGAGGCAATGACAGCCGATTTAATTTCCCCATTTCCGTAATCTTTATCGCTGTTTTCAATTTTCTCTGCTTGAAGTGCAACTTCATCACCATAAATACGACCTTTCCCTGTATTGAGTAAATGCTTCCCTGCCTTCACAACCGTTTTTGCATTTCCATCCGAACTAATCCCGTTAATCAACCCTTCATTGGTGATATTACCTTTGGCGTAAACTCGGGTATCCGCACTACTAATTCGCCCATCTACATCATTGGTAATATGGTACGCATTAAGCATGACACCGGCATTCGCATATAAATTATGTCGATTCGTTAAATTTCCCGCCGTTGTAATGGAAAGTGTGTCTTCGGCATTAATGTGATTGTTTGTCACAAAATCTTTTTGTTGGGTAATTTGGACATTTTTACCCTCAATATGTCCATCGGTCGTAACATCATCAGCAACGATTGACAGAGACGCCCCTTGCAAGCGTCCTGATTGGTTATCAACATGTAAATTTGTGCCTTTAATTGAAACCGCTTGATTTCCTGTTATCTCACCTTGCTGATTATTGAGAGAGTGCTCTACGGCTAAATGGCTCTCGGTACGGCTATGAATTTTACCTTGCTGATTATCGATAGACTGCGCAGAAATTTTTAATACAGAGGCTAAGATACCTTCCCTTACTTGCTCTGAAATTGATTTTGTATCGCGATTATCGAGTTTTGCAGTATTCATTATTAAAAGATTTCCACTTTCAATAAATGATCCCGATGCCCCAACTTTTTGATTGCTGATTTCTGTCGTTACATTTAATGTGAGATTATCTTTTGTACGAATTTCACCACCACGGTTATCAACGCTATCGGCCAAAATAGTCATTTCACCTAATCCGTGAATTTTACCGTTTTGTTGGTTATCAACTAATCCTGTAACTTGGAGCTTACCTTGTGTTTCAGCATAAATAGCCCCGTTATGATTTGAGAGAGAACCACCTTCAAAAATGAGGTTCTCTTTACTAATCACTTTACCCTGTTGATTATCTAAGGCCTGTTGCCATAAATTAAGATGAAGCAATCCTTTTTCGTTATAAATCGTTCCTTGGTGATTATCTATGCCATTTGCAATGATGCTTGCATTTTGCTTTGTAATGATATTGCCTAACCTGTTATTCAGCCTTTCCTTAGAAGAAAGCAATAAATTGCCTGCAATCGTATTAATATTTCCCTCTTGGTTATTTACACTTTTTGCATGAATTTCAACCTTATCATTTGCTTTGACTTGTCCCTTCTGATTATTAAAAACCTCTGTCGCCCGAAGATTAAGTAGATCACTCCCTTGCAATAAACCCGTTTGGTTATTAATCGATTGCGCGGTTATCGTGACAGCATTCGCGCTGACTCTACCTTGCACATTGCTAAGATCTTGATTTACCGTTATTTTTTGAGATGCAAATGAGGAAAGGATACCTGAATCATTTTTAATAGATTCTGTCGTTATAGTCTGGTCGCCTTGACTTAACACATACCCTGTTTTATTTAAAAATTGCTGTGTACTGATCACCAATCGACCCAATGAAATAATACCTTTTTCTTTTGGTGGCACTTCTCCTTGTTGGTTATTCAAATCACCTTGATGAGTATTAATCATCATATCTTGACGGCTTTGAATTAAACCTGCCTGATTATCTAATAAGCCACTATTGATTTTAGAATTCGCGCCCGAACTCAATTTACCTTGCTGATTGATTAAATCTTGCTCATGAGTATCAATATCAAGATTCCCCTGCTCTGCAATTAACATAGCATTGGTATTATTTAGTCTACCACTATGAATAATGGCACTCTGTTTTGCGACTATAGTGCCATCGGTATTGTTCACTGTGCCGGAATTTAAGTTCAAATCCGTACCGATAGAAATCTCACCGTTTTCATTGGATAAAGTTGAGGAACCAAGCTGAATATCAGCTTGCTGTGCCGATTGAATATAGCCTTGATTATTATTCAATTGCCCTGCGGTAATAGCCAAAGCTTGTCGGCTGACTATGGCTGCCGACATATTATTCACAGATTGACCGTGAGTATTTAAGGTAACGCCTGTATCACCTTGCACGAGACCTTGTTGGTTATCTAATTGGCCGCTATCTAGATGCACCGCCTGCCCCGCAACGATTTTACCATGTTGGTTATTCACTTGATGTTGTTGGGTATTGATGACTAAGCGTCCCTGTTCGGCCAATAACAGACCTTGTCTATTATCCAATTCTTGGCTAATGACATTTAAATTATGAATTGCAGAAAGTTCACTATGTGTGTTGATTAAGTTATGTTTAATCGTCAGATCAGCATTATCAGCCGCAATAACGCTTTTTTCGGTAGAATCAAGTGTGCCGGCGTTTAGAGTTAATTCTCCCGCACTGATTTTACCCGCTTGTTGCCGCAAACTATTTGCCACCTTAAGAGTAGTCTTTGCGGCACTTGAAATCAGTCCTTCGCTATTCTCAAGCTGTTGAGTGTTTAGAGATAAATCACTACCGCTCTGTACAATACCTAAATGATTCTCTAATTGCGCGACATCTAGTTGTGCTAAATTAGCTAAAATTGCCCCTTGATCGTTATCTAATTTACCTGCATCAATTTTCAATTTACCTTTAGCTAAGATTCCATGTAATTTATCTTTCGTTTGTTGATTATTAATAAGTTGTCCATGGGCATTAATCGCAACATCACCTTCGCTGTGAATAGCGCCGTTAATGTTATTTAATTCTCCACTATTAATCATTAACATTGATTTCGAACGGATCTTACCCGTCGTATTTACAAGCTTTTGCTGGCGTGTATTAATCGTTACCGCACTTTGAAGACCATGAATCTCACCACCGGTGTTATCTAGTGCTTGGCTTGAAATGGTTAAATCTTTCGAATCGGCTTGAATAAAACTGTTTAAGTTCTCTAATTGATGAGCCATTGTCAAGGTAACACCCTTCGCAATAATCCGACTCTTATCCGAACTTCTCATATTTTGAGCCGACACGACTATCTCATCTGCATCAATTTCACCATTCTGCTGACTTAAATCCCCTGAAAGCGCAATATTGCCTTGTTTAGCCGCCCCGATCTTACCGCCATCATTAGTCAGACCTACACCATTTAAGGTGAAATTTTGCCCGGAATAAATTAACCCATGTTGATTATTAGTATGAGCCATTTTGAGGTTTTGCGTGCCGCCACTAACAATACGTCCTTGTTGGTTAAAAATATTTTCTGATTGGATATCTAGATCACCTAATGCCACAATACCTTTATTCTGTGTACTTGTATTACTTAATGTCTGTTTATTAGAGAGAGATTGCCCTTGTGTATTGATTGCAATATGTTTAGCGGATTGAATTAAACCGGCATCGTTAATAAGCTCACCTGAAGTAATGGAAAGCATTTGCTCCGATAACATTGCGCCGTGACTTGAATCTAATTTGCCTTTCCCTACATTGACAGTCAATTTACCACTTGCCAATAAACGACCTTGTTGATTATCCATACCGTTTGCTTTAACGGTCAAATCACCTTTAGTTTTAAAAGTACCGCCTTTATTTTGTAGCTCATCCACAACTTCAAGCTTTAACTCTCCCAAACCGGTCTGTTCCCATACTGTATTTTGCGTATGAAGAGAACGTTGCTTAGTTGTAATATTTTCCGCTTTTAAATAGCTATTTTTAGTTTCAAGTAAGGTCGGCGTTGATAAAGCTAACCCTTCATCCGCAATAATAGCGGCATTATTCGCCTGGATGTTATCTTCGGATGCAGTGACATTAATTGAATATGCGGATGTATGGCTATTATCCAAATTTGCTGCCGAACTTGTGATTTGAATTTTGCCTGATGCAAGGTTTTTCCCTTGTAAGATGGCTTTTTCTGTTGTGATCGCTGTGATGTTTTTACCTTGTGCCGAGGCTTTTTCAAGAGAACGTTCCTCGCCTTGCGCAACATCCTTAACATCAACGCCTGCAGCAATAAGCGAGTGCGTTGAAGCTGTTACTTTTGGGGCTTGATAATTAACATATCCTTTTGCAATAGTCTCACCATTTTGAGTGATGCCTTGATTTGCACTTTTATAAATATTGCCATTACGTGCTACAACCGTACCGTCTTGTTTAATCTCAGTCCGCGTAGTGAGTACAATATCGCTTTGTCGATTTTCAATTTTACCTGTATTTTCAATACCTGTTTCACTAACTAATCGCAGATCTTTCTGCGCATTTACAGTACCCGTATTTACGATACGCCCATGGCTATCAATTTGTAATGTTTCCGCACTAGCACCAATGTGCCCGGCATTCCGAACGCCTACACCATCTTCCGTTCCAATCAAGTAGATTTTACCTGAGTACATACCTCCTAATTCGCCAACATCGAGAGCAAATTGAGGTTTATTTTCTGTTGATAAAGTTTGCTTCGTATGCGTAATTTGGAGCGCTTCGGGGTCATCTGACCGTTTAACGGTATTTTTCCCTGTGATAACTTTAGTTTCTTTCTTAGACCAAATACCTGCATTCGCTTGCATTTCACGCGTAATCACTTCAGTGTAATCAACACGACTATTATCTAAACCTTTACCCGAAACGCTTACCCGACCGTTTTCAACGACAAAGTTTTCCAAATTACCATTTACGATTTGTGGTTTACCTGTTGTGAATGTCGTCCGGTCAGAATTAATGACTCCACACCCCTCACAATGCAAACCTGAGGGATTGGCAATAATTACATCCGCTTTTTTACCGGCCACTTCCACATACCCTTTTAACACAGAGGGATCAGACGAATTGACTTCATTTAAAATAACTTTAGCCTCTCCACGAGCAAGATAAGGGTTACCTGTAATCATTCCTGCTTGTTGAGTTTGAACATTAGTACGACTGTTATTTAAAATAGCCCCCTTGGTATCCACATCAAATTTTGAATATTTATTGTGTGAAAGTCCTTTATCATTAGGCGTTTGTATATTTACCTGAGGGAGTCCATTAGCAGTTTGTAAAATAATCGGTTGTTCATTTTTAGGTGCTGATTTATCTGCTTGAATAATAAAAGTATCGGCCATCGCTAAATCTGGAAATGCAACAAACCCTAAGGCACAAAATAAACTGAAGGTAAGCGGTCGAATTCGAGCTAAAATTTGCGGAACCATAAAAGATGATGTCTCGGCTGATTTACCTTCCGACTTTGCAAGCTCTGACACAACAACTAAACATTGTAAAGTTTTGCTAAATATGATACGAAAACATTGTTTATTCATAATTTAATCCTGTCTTGTATATTCCTAATGAATAGATTCTGATAGCTATATTTTAGATATTTTACATTATTAACTCATATTATTTAACTTATATTTAAATTTTCCTGATTATGTATCAAATATAGAAATGGTTGAAGTCCTTGTCGAAACATTAGCTTTATATTGAAATAGGCTAAAGTGATTCATCCTCCTGCAACCTTAGGAGACTGAGGTTTCAGTTTTGTACAACAGCCACATAATATCACGCAATCCATTTCTCAGGGCATGCTTAAAAAAAAACATGAAAAAGCTTTGTATTCCCTGTCAAATTTCTGTTATTTTTAACCTCTTTTTACTACTCGGTATGTTTATTTAAGGAAAATTTATGCCACATTTGCTCAAATTAACCCAATTTGTGAGTAAAACCTTCGCACTTTGGGTACTGCTCTTTGCGTTCCTCGCGTTTGTTTCACCGGAAACCTTCCTCGAAATCCGCGGATATATCCCTTACTTACTGGGCATTGTCATGTTCGGTATGGGCATTACGCTCACCTTTAACGATTTCAGCGAAGTCGTTAAGCACCCGAAATCCGTCATTGTTGGTGTGGTTGGACAGTTTGTGATCATGCCGGCTATCGCATTTGCATTAGCAAAACTCTTTGTACTCCCAACAGATTTAGCCATCGGCGTGATTCTGGTCGGCGCTTGTCCGGGCGGCACCTCCTCCAACGTGATGACCTATTTAGCGAAAGGCAACACCGCACTTTCCGTCGCTTGCACCACCATTTCCACCTTGCTGGCACCGTTATTAACACCGATCATTTTCTATGTATTAGCCAGCCAATGGATTGATATTGATGCCTCCGCCATGTTTGCCTCGGTATTAAAAATGGTGCTCTTCCCAATTTTCTTAGGTTTAATCATTCGCGCCTTGTTAAAAAAACAAATGGCACAAATCAGTCAAACCATGCCGTTGGTTTCAGTGATTGCCATTGTATTAATCCTTGCCGCCGTCGTCGCCGGTAGCAAAGACAAAATCATTGATTCCGGTTTATTAATTTTCGGTGTTGTTGTCTTGCACAACTGCCTTGGTTATCTCGTTGGGTTTCTCGCTGCCAAAGCCTTACGGCTCAATAACTACGATAGCAAAGCGATTGCCATTGAAGTAGGTATGCAAAACTCCGGTCTAGGTGCTGCCTTAGCCACCGCGCACTTTAATCCGATTGCCGCAGTGCCAAGTGCCGTTTTCAGTTTTTGGCACAATGTTTCCGGCCCGATATTAGCCAACTATTTCTCCACGCTGAAAAATCAGCATGACGAAGATCCATCATCATAATCCAAAGTTCTGCTAATACGACCGCGCTTACCTCTCCCTCCTTTCGACAAAACCGGTAAGTGCGGTTAAAAATCCCGTTGTTTTTTGCTATAATCCTGCGCAATTTTGCTTCCAAGATTTTATGAATGAATGACTATGACAACGAATTATTCCGCCAACGAAATCACCGTTTTAAAAGACCTTGAACCCGTACAACTCCGCCCGGGTATGTACACCGACACTACCCGCCCAAATCACCTCGCACAAGAAGTTATCGATAACAGCGTGGACGAAGCCCTTGCCGGTTTTGCTACGAAAATCGAAGTGATTTTGCATAAAGATCAATCCATTGAAGTGACTGACAACGGGCGTGGTATGCCGGTGGATATTCACCCGGTGGAAAAAGTATCCGGCGTAGAAGTCATCATGAGCAAACTGCACGCCGGCGGTAAATTCTCCAATAAAAATTACACCTTCTCCGGTGGTTTGCACGGGGTGGGGATTTCTGTGGTGAACGCCTTATCCGAGCGAGTTGATGTCACCGTTAAACGTAACGGTGAAGTGTATAAAATCGCCTTTGAAAATGGCAAAAAAGTAGAAGATCTCACCGTTATCGGCACCTGCGGCCGTCGCACGACCGGCACTACCGTGCACTTCAAACCCAATCCAAAATATTTCGACAGCCCCAAATTCTCTGCCAGCCGTTTGCGTCATTTACTCCGCGCCAAAGCCGTGTTGTGCTCAGGACTCGAAATTAAATTTATCGATAAAGTGAATGACACCGAAGACACTTGGCTTTATCAAGACGGCTTGAACGACTATTTAATGGAAGCGGTAAACGGTTTAGTCACCTTACCGGAACAACCATTCATCGGTGAATTTAAGGGCGAAAAAGAAGCGGTGTCTTGGGCGTTATTATGGTTGCCAGAAGGTGGCGAACTCATCGGCGAAAGCTATGTAAACCTGATTCCGACCGCACTTGGCGGCACACACGTCAACGGTTTGCGTCAAGGATTATTAGATGCCATGCGTGAGTTCTGCGAATTCCGAAATTTATTGCCGCGCGGTGTAAAACTTACCGCTGACGATTTATGGGATCGTTGTGCTTATGTGCTGTCCCTTAAAATGCAAGATCCGCAATTCGCCGGACAAACCAAAGAACGCCTTTCCTCCCGTCAAAGTGCGGTGTTTATTGGCGGCGTTGTGAAAGATGCTTTCAGTTTGTGGTTGAACCAAAATATTCAACAAGCTGAATTATTGGCAGATATGGCAATCAGTTCCGCCCAACGCCGTTTGCGTGCAGCGAAAAAAGTGGTGCGTAAAAAACTGGTGAGCGGTCCAGCCTTACCGGGCAAACTTGCCGACTGTTCGCAACAGGACTTGGATAAAACCGAGTTGTTTTTAGTAGAGGGCGATTCTGCCGGGGGCTCTGCCAAACAGGCGCGAGATCGCGAATATCAGGCGATTTTGCCGTTGCGCGGGAAAATTTTGAACACCTGGGAGGTGTCTTCCGAGCAAGTTTTAGGCTCGGAAGAAGTACATAATATAGCCGTTGCTCTTGGTATCGATCCCGACAACGACGACTTATCGCAGTTACGTTACGGCAAAGTTTGTATTCTTGCCGATGCGGATTCGGATGGTTTACACATTGCCACCCTACTTTGTGCCCTCTTCCTACGCCATTTCCCGAAGCTGGTAGAACAAGGCCATGTGTATGTGGCAATGCCACCGCTCTATCGAATCGACTTAGGCAAAGAGGTGTTCTATGCCCTCGATGAAAGCGAAAAAGAGGCTATCTTGGATCGTCTCAAAGGGAAAAAAGGCAAGCCAAACGTACAGCGTTTTAAAGGGTTGGGCGAAATGAACCCAATGCAATTACGCGAAACTACGATGGATCCGAATACCCGTCGTTTAGTGCAACTGACCTTTGAAACGCAAGGTGAAGAAAGCCAAGAAACAATGGAAACCATGGATATGCTACTGGCAAAAAAACGCGCTGAAGACCGTAAAAATTGGTTACAAGCGAAAGGGGATCAAGTGGATTTAGCTGTGTAAGAAGAAAAGTGCGGTGACATTTTCAAACGCTTAAAAACATTTTAAAAATCAACCGCACTTTAAATCTCCCCTAGCCCCTCTTTACAAAAGAGGGGAAAATTGGCGAAACCAATAAATTAAACGAATATTATCGACATAAATAAAATACCAAAATAAATCATGACTGACTCCATCAACTACGAAGGCATCGAACAAATGCCACTACGCCACTTCACCGAAAGGGCGTACCTCAACTATTCCATGTACGTCATCATGGATCGCGCCTTGCCGTTTATCGGTGATGGTTTGAAGCCGGTACAGCGACGCATTATTTATGCCATGTCCGAGCTTGGGCTGAATGCAACGGCAAAATATAAAAAATCTGCCCGTACTGTGGGGGATGTGTTGGGTAAATTCCACCCGCACGGTGATAGCGCTTGCTATGAAGCCATGGTGTTGATGGCGCAGCCCTTCTCTTACCGTTACCCATTAGTTGACGGACAAGGCAACTGGGGCGCGGTGGACGATCCGAAATCTTTTGCGGCGATGCGTTATACGGAATCCCGTTTATCTAAAATTTCAGAAGTGCTATTAGCGGAGCTCGGACAAGGCACCGTAGATTATCAACCGAACTTTGACGGCACCTTAGAAGAACCGCAATATTTGCCGGCACGTTTGCCACATATTTTACTCAACGGTACAACAGGGATCGCGGTGGGGATGGCAACGGATATTCCTCCGCACAATATAAATGAAATCGCCGATGCTGCAGTCATGTTGCTGGATAATCCGAAAACGACCTTGGATGACTTATTAACCGTAGTGCAAGGCCCGGATTTCCCGACAGAGGCGGAAATCATTTCGCCGAAAGAAGAAATTCGCAAAATATATCAACAAGGTCGCGGCACTATTAAAATGCGCGCAGCATGGAAAAAGGAAGACGGGGAAATCATTATCAGCGCCCTGCCGCACCAAGCCTCGCCATCCAAAGTGATTGCGCAAATCGCTGAGCAAATGACCGCGAAAAAACTGCCGATGGTAGAAGATATTCGTGATGAAGCAGATCATGAAAATCCGGTGCGCATTGTGATCGTGCCGCGTTCGAATCGCGTAGATACTGATGCCATGATGGCGCATTTATTTGCCACTACCGATTTGGAAAAAAGCTATCGTGTCAACATGAACATGATTGGTTTGGATTACAAACCGGCAGTGAAAAATTTGTTGGAAATCCTCACCGAATGGCTGACTTTCCGTCGCACCACCGTGACCCGCCGCTTGCAATATCGCTTAGACAAAGTGCTTGCCCGCCTGCATATCTTGCAAGGTTTGATGATTGCTTTTTTGAATATTGATGAAGTGATCGAAATCATCCGCAACGAAGATGAGCCGAAAGCTGAATTAATGGCTCGTTTCAACTTAAGCGATGCACAAGCGGAAGCCATTTTGAACTTGCGTTTGCGTCATTTAGCGAAACTGGAAGAACATCAGTTGCAAGCGGAACAAGCTGAACTGGAAAAAGAACGGTCATCTTTGGAAGAGATTTTAGGCTCCGAACGCCGTTTAAATACGCTGTTGAAAAAAGAAATTCAACAGGATGCCAAAACATACGCCAGCCCACGCCGTTCGCCGTTGATTGAACGCGCGGAAGCTAAAGCCATTGCAGAAAACGAAATGCTGCCGGCAGAACCGGTGACGGTGATTTTATCGGAAATGGGTTGGGTGCGTTGCGCGAAAGGGCATGACATTGATCCGCAAGGCTTAAGCTACAAAGCCGGCGACAAATATTTGGCGCATGCCTACGGCAAAAGCAATCAACCGGCGGTGTTTATTGACAGCACGGGGCGCAGTTACGCACTGGATCCGCTAAGTCTGCCGTCTGCCCGCTCTCAAGGCGAGCCGCTCACCGGAAAACTTACCCTGCCGGCAGGCGCAACCATTGATCAGCTGCTGATTGAAAATGAAGATCAACTATTGCTCATGGCATCCGACGCCGGCTATGGCTTTATTTGTAAATTCGCCGATTTAGTCGCCCGTAACAAAGCCGGTAAAGCGCTCATTTCCTTACCGGAAAATGCCAAAGTGTTACCACCGTTAACACTGAAAAATCCGACCGCACTTTTGGTGGCGCTTACCTCTGCCGGTCGAATGCTGATTTTCCCAGTGCAAGATTTACCGGAACTGTCCAAAGGCAAAGGCAACAAAATCGTCACGATTCCGTCCGCCAACGCTAAAGCGCGTTCCGAATTACTGGTGCGGTTATTGTTGATTGAAGAAAATTCCAGCCTGGTCTTCCATTCCGGGAAACGTAAAGTGACCTTGAAGCCGGAAGATTTACAGAAATTCCGCGCCGAACGGGGTCGCAAAGGGACGCAGTTACCGCGCGGCTTGCATAGCAACGTGGAAATTGAAGTAATAACGCCTGAGGAATAAGACGAAATTTAGACTCAAAAGGACGCATGATTGGCGTCCTTTTTATATGCAAAGTGCGGTGGGTTTTCCGGTTGCACGAAATCGTGAATGTCCGAAAAGCTTAAAATAACGTTCCGTGCATGGTTTGGTCGTGCATCAAGATGCACGCTACCTGAATTGTGCATCGAGGTTAATCATTCGTGCTGCAATCTCGCTAACCCCTGACTAATCAGCAAACATCCTTTCCAGCCCCAATAGATTCTATGTTGTTGAATGAGCCCGTTTTCGATTTCCATCAATTCTAGAATATCAATTTGCTCACCCTCATCCGTTTGCCTTGGATATTCCCAAACTAATAAACGCCCATTTGTGAGATAATCACCACGCCGAAACCATTTAACCAATTCGTTAGGACGACGCTTTGTTCCTTCCTGTAAGAAAAATTTAATGTCATCCTTGCCATTCAGTACGCCATTTGTCCTATCTAAGATAGCCGGAACCAAAGGACTTTCAAATACCGCATGATCCGCGTATAACGCAATTAACGCTTCAACATCCCGCGCTTTCGCATACTCATGCCATTTTTCGTATATGTATCGAATCTCATCCATTTATTGTATCCACTTAACCTTCTAATAACGCCAGACGTTCTTTTGCTTCTTCAGAAAAACGGCTTTTTTGTGCGATTAAATCTTTATAAATAGAAATCGCCATCGGTCGGTTACGTTTTGTGCCTTCGCCTCGTTCATACATTAACGCTAAACGGAAAATGGCTTCCTCATTGCCACGTTTCGCGCCTTTTTCTAACCAACGAAAAGCTTTGCTCAGGCTTTTAATCTTGTCCTCGTTGTAATACAACATGCCTAAAACTAACATGGCATGGGAATCATTGGCTGAGGCGGCTTTTTCCAATAAAGAGATGGCATGCGGAAGATTTTTTTTAATGCCATAACCGCCGGCATATAAAATCCCCAAATTTGTTAACGCCATGGCGCTACCTTTTTCGGCCGCTTCACTAAACCACCAATAGGCTTTACCGTAATCTTGTGCCACGCCATCACCACGGAAATAAAACCGCCCGAGATCAAGCTGCGCACGACGATCATCTTTCAGCGCCAAAATATGCATGGTATTAAATGCGGTACGTAAATCGCCGGCTTGTAAAAAACGTTGCGCCAATTCCCTCAACTGGTCGTTCGTTAATTGATTACGTAACAGCTTATCCATCTCTTGGACGGTATTTCCCACGGAAATTGGAAGTCCAAGATTGGCTTGGGCGAAACCGCTCAATAACCCGAATGCTAGGGCAATATATTTCAATTGTTTTTTCATCATCTGTCTATCTTTTCATCATCTAACTATTTTTTCACCCTTTATCTACAACGTGGCATAAAGTAAATTCGCAAAAAACAATAGGGAAATCCCCATTTCGGTGAAACCCACTTGTTTGACCGACATTTTTTTCTTCGGCAACCAAATGGCACGAATGAATGGCGGCACAAACGCCAACGCCATGAGATATTGTTGGACAAAAACAAATCCGAGAATACAAAGGGCGTGAAAACCAATGGATAATTTTAAATACAACGGATTTTTACGCTCGCGCATAACGGATTTCACATATAAAGTGGTTCCAATAAAAAATAAGCTCGGATACAGCGCGACCAGCCAAATTTTGTCATCAAAAGTGCGGTCAGGAAAATAATAAGCTCCCATGCCGGCAATGGCAAAAATCACGATACCTGCCAAATCATTTAAAAAAGCGCGCTCATCTTTCTGCTTAACGTAATAAATACTGATCAACACGAAAGGCAACATAGCCGCCACAAATAACGCCGTATGCCAGTTATAAATCAATACCGGAATAGCAAAAATGACACAGGCGAAGAAATAAATCCACGACCATTTGATATACAGTTCCAAATTTCTGCCTTTAAATAAATTCAGAAACGGATAGGTCATTAAATACAAGGAAAACCATGCCAGCAAAAAGAAAACGTGTTGCCAAATCGGATGACTGAGCAACATTCCGTATAAAAATGGCATAAGTGCCATCACAATGGCACCGTGTTGATTCGAAATTAATAGCTTCATAAATCAGATGAATTATTGAATGGAAGGTTCAAGAATTTTAGAGGTTTTTTGTGAGAATTGGTATAATCTCTGAGAATTATTTTTATTCAGAGGAAGATGGTATGACACAAATTCAACGCATTGACACCAACGCTCGTCTTGCAGAAGCCGTAATTTATCAGGGTGTTGTTTATTTTGCAGGGCAAGTGCCGGAAACCAGCGTAGAACAGAATACCTACGAGCAAACAAAAGAAGTCTTGACGCTTATCGACAAGTTGCTGGAAAAAATACATTCCCATAAACGCCGTATTCTAAACGCACAAATTTTTTTGGCGAACATGCAGGACTATACGTTAATGAATCAAGCCTGGGATGAATGGGTTGATGTGCAAAATCCCCCAGCGCGTGCTACCGTGGAAGCTAAACTTGCGGATCCTCGCTGGAAAGTAGAAATTGTGATCACGGCTGCGGTTTAATCTGCTAATTCCACCTCTAACAGCAACGGTGCATGATCAGAGCTTTCCGTGGGTTCTGTTGTCGCATTTAATACGTTCAGCCCACGCACAAAAACATGATCTAACGGATTGCCTAAAAAACGTAAGCGGTGATCTTGTTCAAAAGACACTTCCTCTAAACCAAATTCGTTAATCACTTTTCGGATGATCTGCGCGCGATAACCATTCCAAGAATTAAAATCACCGGATAACACAAGAGGACCTTGATGCTGTGAAACTAACTGCATCAGTGTGTGAAGTTGTGCTTCATAAGTCGTGGGATTTATTTCAAAATTGATCAAATGCACGTTGACCAATAACAGCGCTTGCCCGTTGGACAGAGGCAAACTCATCGCCGCGCCCACTTTGGGAATACGAATCCAAGGTTCGGATTTTGAGCCGGCACAGTAAAAGTGCGGTGCAAATTGAGAGAGAATTTCCACGCCGGATTGTTGTTGTAAATAAGCAAAGGCACTGGCATAAAGTGCGGTAGGAAATCGCGATGAATATTGTGCTGCCAATTCTTGTGTGTTTAACACTTCCTGCAATAGCAAAATATCCCGCCCTTGCGCAAAACGCTCCAGCGCTTCTTGCCAACCAGCATCTTGTCCTTTATGCAAATTCCAAACCAACAAACGAAATGTCTTCTGTGTGATTTCGCGTGGTGCCTGGTCTGCTTGATAACAAATTAACTCATCCTGTTTTTTTATCGGATGATAGGTGAGATTTGGCATCGTGCTAAAGTGAATGTTGACAGGAGAGAAAATCGTTAGGCTATAAAAAAGATAGCCGGTAATCGCCGCTATAAGGAAAACGAGAAAAGTGATGAATTTAAAGGCGTGTTTTTTAAACATCATTACACCGGACGAATACTTTTCACATCAACGCTACAATCAAATTCGCGTTCTAATAATTGCAATTTAGGATCTTGCAATAAATCCTGTTTCGCCTGTTCCCGTAATTGGGCATAAATTTTACGGCGATAATCTGTCGGCGTGAGATACTGCTCGTCATCATTGATTTCAACGGTCAATGCAATGGTTTTTCCTAACACGTGTGAAATCGACTGCTGTAGCAATTTACAATGCTTATCTTGATTCAAATGCCCGTGACTGGAACGCACACCCAATTTAAGCGCATCTTCGCTTTCCGTCCAAATAAAAGTATTTAACGCAAATTCTTTGGTGAGATTTTCCACACCACTTTGTTCAATCAACTGTGCCCAGCGATCTTGTTCTTCCGTTAAATGGACAATTTTTTGCTGTAATTCCGGGGTGATGTCTTGCAGAATGGCAGCCTTAATGTCCGAAGGTTTGGGACCTTGTTCAACCTGTGCTAGTTCCGGATTGCTCCACTCCCAACGGTAATCTTCGCCTAGCCCATCTGAATCGTTTTCTTCGCTCTCCGATTCATTCGGATTTTCTACCGCACTTTTAGCGTCCAAGGTGTCAGAAGCATGAGAAAGTGCGGTCAGTTTTTCAGAGGAATGTTGTGCTAGGCGCTCAGACTTTTTTTTTTCTTGAGAAGGGCTGCTCGGCATCGCATCCAGTTGGTCTAACCCGTTTAATGCGCCAAGTACAGGCGAACTCACCAAGGGTTCTGCCGATTGCGTGGATTGAGGTTGCGCTGTTTTTGTCACGGTTTCATTTGTAGTGGATTTTTTACGATCTTGATAATGGGCTTTTATCGCCTGAGAAACCACAGGCATTTCAATCGCCGCTGAAGCAGTTTGACCAGAAGATTTAACACGATTTTCCACCGCACTTGATGGATTTTTGGATGAACTTCCTTGCGTGCTGTTTTCAAGGTTTAGCGGTTGAGCAATGAATTTCGGATGAAACGCCAACGCACGCAATAACACCATTTCAGCCCCCATGCGCGCTGTCGGTGCCAAACTTAATTCTTTCCGACCGCTCACCACCACTTGATAGAAAAATTGCACGTCTTGTGGTGCGATATGTTTCGCTAAAAAGCCAATGTGATCCGCTTCTGTTAACGAGGTCTGTGGTAATAATTGTTGCATTGCGATCTTGTGCAAATTTTCTGCAACTTCACGCAATAGCTCATCCCAATCACCTGCTTTATTCGCCACGGCATCCACCACTTGCATGAGCTTTTCGCCATTGCCTTGTTGCAGCGCATAAATCATCTCAATGGCTTGGGTTTCATCCAACAACCCCAACATTTCATTGACAATATTGAGCGTGACATTGCCGTTACTCATTGCAATGGCTTGATCTGTCAAACTGAGACTGTCACGGAGACTGCCTTGTGCCGCATTGGCGAGTTTATCTAATGCTAAAGACTCAAAAGGAATCTGTTCCTGATTTAGGATGTATCCCAAATGCTCGGCAATTTGTGATGGCTCCAAGGCTTTCAAATGGAACTGCATGCAACGAGATAAAATCGTTACCGGCAGTTTATGAGGATCGGTAGTCGCCAGCAGAAATTTCACATATTCCGGCGGCTCTTCCAAGGTTTTTAAGAGCGCATTGAAAGAATGACGGGAAAGCATGTGTACTTCATCGATAAGATACACTTTATAACGCCCTAACACCGGCTTGTATTGCACG
Source organism: Aggregatibacter sp. oral taxon 458 str. W10330 (assembly GCF_000466335.1). Lineage (NCBI taxonomy): Bacteria > Pseudomonadati > Pseudomonadota > Gammaproteobacteria > Pasteurellales > Pasteurellaceae > Aggregatibacter > Aggregatibacter sp. oral taxon 458. Next base: position 20,970 of record NZ_KE952627.1, read on the forward strand.
TTATCCAACAGCTCGCGTGTATCTTCCACTTTGGTGCGGGATGCCGCATCGATTTCAATTAAATCGATAAAATTGCCTTCTTCAATGGCTTTACAATGTTCACATACACCACAAGGCTCGGCAGTCACGCCGTTAACACAATTTAGCCCTTTGGCAAATAAACGGGCAATGGAGGTTTTCCCCACGCCGCGCGTGCCGGAAAATAAATAAGCATGATGTAGGCGATTTTCACGCAAGCCGTTAGCAAGTGCGGTCAAAACATGTTGCTGACCGACAACATCAGCAAAGGTTTTTGGTCGCCATTTTCTTGCTAATACTTGATAACTCATGCTTTATCCCTGCCCGTTTAGAAAATTAATGACCGGCAAAATTAACTAAAGTATAAGGTTCTACGCCTAAATTGCGTAAGCGTTGTTCACCACCTAAATCCGGTAAATTAATCACGAATGCGGCATGCTTCACTTCGCCACCCAAACGTTGTACTAATTTAACCGTGGCTTCAACGGTACCGCCTGTTGCCAATAAGTCGTCAATAATCAATACGTTATCACCTTTTTGAATGGAATCCACATGAATTTCCAAGGTGTCTTGTCCATATTCCAATTCATAAGATTGTGCAATGGTTTCTCGTGGCAATTTGCCCGGTTTACGTACCAACACGAAAGGCACATTTAATGCCAACGCCACCGGCGCACCAAAAATAAAGCCGCGGGATTCTGTCCCAATGACTTTATTAATGCCTTTCTCTTTGCAATGTTGCACCATCAAATCGATTACCGCGCGAAACGCCGCCGGGTTCTCAACTAAGCTGGTAATATCCCGAAAAATAATTCCCGGTTTTGGATAATCAGGAATGGATTTAATTGAAGAAGCAATAAGTGCAAGTTGTTTTTCCATTTTTTTACCTAAAAGTGCGGTTGTTTTTCCACGTGAATTAAAATGATAAGCCGGCGCGCATATTATCATAAATCGCTGGATTGCCGAACATTAATCATAAAGATCTTCGCCATTTTTTCGGGTGCGCAGAAGCTGCAAAATCCACACGTATTGTTCCGGGGTTTCGGTAACAAAACTTTCAATTTCTGCGTTCATGGCACGAGCAGATTGCTGCGGATCTTCACTCAGTGTCATTGGCGGATGAATTTCCATTTGGTATTTACCCAGCTGCGCGTTATAACGCGGAAACATGGGAATCACAACGGCTTTTGCCAACTTCGCCATTTTATTAATCCCCGGCAAGGTTGCTTTGTAAGTCGCGAAGAAATCCACATACACGCTTTGTTCTTCACCAAAATCTTCGTCCGGCAAATAATACCCCATTTGTCCTTGTCGAATGTGGCTCAAAAACGGTTTGATACCATTTTGGCGCGCATGCATTTTGCCGCCAAAACGTTGCCGCGCCAGCGTCCAAAGCCAATCCACCAACGGATTACGATGCGGGTTATACATGGATGTCATCGGAATACCATGAGTGTGCAAAATAATCCCTGACGCATCAATTGCCCAACCGTGCGGCACCAGCAAAATCACATTTTTACCCTGCGCTTTTGCCTGTTTAATATGCTCAATGCCAATAAATTCACTGCGCTGTTGCAAATGTTTTTTCGAGCGAACCGCAATCTCGCCGATCCCTAGCATCACCTGCGCCAATACAACAAACATGTCATCAATCACCTGTTCGCGGTGTTGTTCCGACCATTGCGGAAAGCAATATTGCAAATTAATTTGAGCGCGTTTACGTTGTTTTTTCGCTTTATGTCCTACAAATAAGCCAATCTTGGCGGCGAATTTATCGCGCAAACGAAAAGGAATAAACGCCAGTAACAGCAAAACCAAAATACCGAGCCAAATGCCCCAGTATTTAGGCTTTAAATAGGACCACGAGAAATGCGGCTCATAGCCGACACGTGCCGTTAAACGAATATTTTGTTGAGAATCTGTCATAAAAAACGTTGCGGAAATTCACCGCACTTTATCCCGTTAGAAATTAAACCAGCCTTGATCAAAGGCCATTTTTATCGTCATGATAAGAGACATGGCAACCACCATTGGGCGAATCAACGTTTTGCCTTTTGTCATCACCATTTTAGCGCCTAAATTGGCACCGATAAATTGGCCCGCCATCATGGTCAAACCGACCGTCCATAAAATTTGCCCGCCGATAAGGAAGAAAATTAAGGAAGCCAAGTTAGAAGTAAAATTCATGACTTTGGCATGGGCAGTTGCCTTGGCTAAATTAAACCCCAGTAATGTCACACAGGCTAAACTCATAATTGAACCGGTGCCCGGCCCGAAAAATCCGTCATAAAAGCCCATCAATGTGCCGATACAAAAAGCGAAAACCGGATAAGACAGACGTTGTTTACGATCTTCATCGCCCAGTTTAGGGGTGACTAAAAAATAAACGCCGATCGCTAAAATTAAAAATGGCAGAATTTTTTTAATGACGGTGGCGTCAATCAGCTGAATTAAAATCGTTCCGGCGACAGAGCCAAAGAAAATCATCAGCAAAATTAACCAAACTTCCGAAAAATGAACCGCTCTTTTACGTAAAAAATAAAGACTGGCGGAAAAGGAGCCACCACAGGCTTGTAGCTTGTTAGTCCCCAACGCGACCGCAGGCGGAATGCCTGTCATCAGCAACGCCGGAATCGTGATTAATCCGCCACCACCAGCGATGGCATCAATAAAGCCGGCAACAAACGCCACCCCAAATAAAATGGCTAAAATATCAAGACTGAATTCCATCGCTTACTCCAACCATTCACTCCGATTGGGTGAGTTTAAGATTTGTTGGCACAAAAACGGCTCCGGCGGTGTGACTTTGGGCTTACTTGGTGTTGCCCCCGGTTTTGGCGGTTCAAACCAAGAATAAAGTTCGCTATCACAACCATCGCCAGCCGGCACCGGTGCCTGATTTTCACAATGTTGTGCGCCTTGCGGGCAGGTGAGCCGCACATGAAAATGGGAGTCATGCCCAAACCACGGACGGATTTTGTGTAACCAAGCACGATCTGAACCGGCAGTTTCACAAAGTTTCAACTTAATCGCCGGATTAACAAAAATACGGGTGACTTTTGGATCTTCCGCAGCCAACTTAATCAGTTTTGCGTGATTGGCTGTCCAAACGCTCTCATCTACCCGCTGTGCTTTGCGGTTCACCACCAACAAACCTTTGCCGTCGGAATTCAAGGCATCAGTATCCGACATACTGCCCATGCGCAACCAAATATCAGCATCTAAGCCCATTTGATGGCTGGCGTGCCCCGTCAAAAAACGTCCGCCCCCCGGCATGGCAATATCGCCCACCAACATAGTCGGTAAGCCGGCCGCTTTAACACGTTGCCCTAGACGTTGCAAATAACGAATCATGTCCGGATGGCCATAATAACGGTTCTTATTCATACGAATGACTTGATAGCCTTCGCCTTTATAAGGCAAGGGTTCCGCACCGATAATACAGCCGTTAGAATAGCTACCAATCGGCTCAGCTTTGCCATTTTCTGCCGGGATAGGGCGTTTGATCTGTTGCCAATCTTGTGGTGCAGCAAAAGTGGAGGTCGCAAAAAAAACACTGCTAAAAATGACTGCACTTTTGATGAGTTGATGAAAAATCTTATTCATTATGGTGTCCCTGTTGCAAATTATCGACACTGCGCCTGAAATCGTAATAGATGATCCAGCAACACAATAGCCATCATCGCTTCGGCAATCGGCACGGCACGAATACCCACACAAGGATCATGACGACCTTTGGTCACCACCTCTACGGGTTCGTTATTAAGATTGACGGAACGCCCCGGAAGAGTGATGCTGGAGGTAGGTTTTAACGCAATGGTCGCAATAATCGGTTGTCCTGAGCTGATACCGCCCAAAATCCCACCCGTATGATTGGAAAGAAACCCCTCCGGTGTCATTTCGTCACGATGTTCACTGCCGCGTTGTTCTACGACGGCAAAACCATCGCCAATTTCAACGCCTTTTACCGCGTTAATGCTCATGAGAGCGTGCGCTAAATCTGCATCTAAACGGTCAAATACCGGTTCGCCTAAGCCTACCGGCACATTCTCAGCGACGACAGTTAATTTTGCACCGATGGAATCGCCCTGCTTTTTCAATTCACGAATTAATTCATCGAATTTTTCCACCGCACTTTTATCCGGACAGAAAAACGGATTGTCATTCACTTCCGCCCAATCGATGTTTGCAAGAGATTGGGGCGCGATTTTTACCTTGCCGATTTGGCTTAAAAAGCCGCGAACTTCAATGCCGTATTGTTCACGTAAATATTTTTTTGCAATAGCGCCTGCCGCCACACGCATGGCGGTTTCACGGGCAGAAGACCGGCCGCCACCGCGATAATCACGAATACCGTATTTTTGCTGATAAGTGAAATCGGCATGCCCCGGACGAAAACGATCTTTGATTTCGCCATAATCTTGCGAACGTTGATCGCCGTTTTTGATGATCATGCCAATGCTGGTGCCCGTGGTTTTCCCCTCAAAGACGCCCGATAAAATTTGCACTGCGTCGTCCTCACGACGTGGCGTGGTGTAACGAGAGGTACCCGGTTTACGGCGATCTAAATCCGGCTGAATATCGGCTTCCGAGAGCGCCATATTCGGTGGTACACCATCGACAATACAACCTAATGCAATGCCATGAGATTCACCAAAGGTGGTTACGCGAAATAATTGCCCAATCGTATTTCCTGCCATAATCTTCTCTCTTCAATTCGATTTATGATTTCACTTCCACCAACGGCATAATCGCCCCGGTATCTTGATTTTTGATAAAGACATCAAGCTGATTGAAGGCGATCTCAATGTTATGTTCCGCAAATAATTCATTAATACGGCGGTTTAACGCATCAATGGTATTATTACGTTCGGAGAGTTGAGACACATAAACCCGCAATTCATGATCCAAGGTGCTGGCGCCAAAACTGATGAATAAAGCACTTGGCTCAGGTTCTTTCATTACATTAGCTTGCTCAGCCGCCGCTTGTAATAATAAACGCTTAACTAAGTCTAAATCGGATCCGTATGCTACCCCGACCGAAATCACTAAACGGGTAATGGTATTGGATAACGCCCAGTTAGTGACCTGTCCGGTCACAAAAGATTTATTCGGCACAATCACTTCTTTACGATCAGGATCGATAATCGTAATTGCGCGAATACGAATTTTCGCTACCGTACCGGTCACATCGTTAATGGTGACGGTATCGCCCACTCGAATCGGACGTTCAAATAAGAGAATAATACCCGACACGAAGTTCGCAAAAATTTCCTGCATACCGAAACCGAGACCCACAGAAAGTGCGGCGAATAACCACTGCAATTTAGACCATGACATCCCCAAGGTGGCAAATGCCCATGCGCCTCCAATAGCCACTAAGAGATAGGTTAATAAGGTATTAATCGTATAAGGCGTGCCTTGCGACAACTTCACACGGGAGAAGATCAACACTTCTAAAATCCCCGGCAAGTTGCGCACTAAAATGTAAGTAATACCGATAATCACTAACGCCATAAGTAAGTTAAATAGCGAAATACTTTCGGTTACGACACCGGCTTCTGTTGTCGTTGTTTGTTGCCATAAGGTAATGTCGCGTAAGTAACTTGCTACAGTAACTAAATCCGACCACACATAATAGAAAATCGCAAACAATGCCGTCCAAATGAATAAATCGGCAAAGCGCAGTAACTGGCTACGGACTTGATTAACGGCCATACCCTCTTCTTGTTCGCTCACCACCACGATATCCTCTGCAGAGGATCCATCATTGGCTTTCGTAGCTTTTTGCTGACGTTTTTCTTGCACGCGACGGTATGCTAAACGACGGGAGGAAACCGTAATCGCACGATATAGCGTGTAACGAACCAGAGACCAAATCACCCAAGCGATGTAGGTGTTAATCATGTGGTTAATCAAGTTAAGTGCGGTGTAGTAATAACCGAGCGCGACCAATACAATCAATCCGACCGGCACTAATTGCAATAAAATGCGGACAATTTTTAAAATCAGTTCATCTCGGTGATCACGATTTGTCTGGCCTAATGTTTTTGAAGCTCTACGAAAACGTGGCGCAATAATGGCGATACAAAAAATCAAGGCGACCATGGTATTCAATTCGCCAAGCACATCATTGGCTAAACCGCTATCCATAACATTACTGAAAACCGAGGTATTCAATAATAATACTACCGCGACAATGATTCGTTTCGTCACCGCTCTCAGTTTTTCCGCTTCATCCTGAGAGAATCCAAAATGACGAACGGAGATACCATTCGGTCGTAAAAGTGCAAGCACAAAGCTAAAGAACCACCAATATGCCGCCATACTCAACGACCATTGCCAAAATTCCGCCGGATTTCGAACAAAGAAAAAGCCTAACAGTTGGCATACGGCTAAAAACCATAATGTGGATGGCAAAGCGATAATCGCTGTCAATAAAAGTGCCATTGGCGTATGCCACTGACTGTCGGAACGAAGTGTATTAATTTCACTGTTAATGGTAGCTAAACGTTGCTTAATCAGTGTTTTAAATCTGAAAATAATACCGCCAATCAGTACCAAAATTGCCACAAACATGAGTAAATAAGGCAAATTATCAAAATTACTCGGGAAACCTAATTTTTTACTGATTCCCTCAAATTGCTCGCTAAGCGACATAGGTAAATTCTTAAACCACGCTAAATTGATCGGGTTATTGCTTTTGACCCAAAAGCTTTGCTGATCCAACTTCGCCTGAATTTGATCGCTAAGCTGTGTAATTTGCTGTTGTGTCAATTCTAAAGAAATCGCCAAATTTAATTGGTTATTTAAAGACTTAATCACATCGGAGGCAATTTTACGGCGCTCCGTCAACAAATTGGTGAGCTGTGCTTTTTCTTCTGCCGTAAAGGTTTGGTTCTGCTCGGCTTGAACCTTCGCTAAATAAGCCTCCAAATCATAAAGCTCATTGCGGCGTTGGGTCATATCAAAAATCTGTACACGCAAATCGGCAATTTGTTTTGATAATCCTTGGATATTCAAGTTTGTCGGCAATTTTTGTTTTTGCTGTTGAATAATCCGTGACAACACCAATGTGCCTTGCAACGCACTAATTTGTTCATCAATGGTGCGCTGCGTTTGCGTTAAGCTTTCTAGAACACTACGCATACGCAATTCATCTTGCGTTAACGTGTTGGTTTTTTCCGTTTGTTCCAATAAAAATTGGCTCAGCTGGGCATTACGCTCTAATTCTTTTTGAATGTAATTATTTTTGACCGCACTTTGACTTTGTTGCTGTACTTGCTCAACCTGATTTTGTGTTTGTGCCAAATGCTGTTGATTAATCGCCTCTTGAATGGCCGCAATCTGTTGTTGTAGCACTTGCGCACGAGCGTTTAATAAGTCATAACGGCTTTGATACAACACCGTCAGCTGATCGCTGTTTTTCAACAAAATTTGATTGTAATTATTTTTCAGATCAATCAGTTGTAACTCTAACTGAGCCTGCTGTTTCAATGCTGCTGAAGTCGTACTATCGCCAAGCTTTTGATTAAGCTCTTGCGCACGCTTCAAATTGGCGGTTAATGTGGCTTGCGCCCGCTCGGATACTGAGCTTTGCCCCGCCAATTGGCTATTCACTGCCCCTAACGCCGATTGCGTTTCCTGTTGTTGTTCGATTAATTTTTCAAGCTGAGCCTGTAAATCCGCTAAGCGGCGAGATTGATAATCTGCAGCTGTGGCGGTATTTAATTGTTTTTTCAGCGTTTGTAATTCGGCATTATTCTTCTGAATCTCAGCATCCGCCCCATTCAATGTGGCTTGTAGTGCCTCATTGGCCTTTTGCTGCGCTTGAATTTGTTGCAAGAGATCCAAAGAGGTTTGAATGTCTGTGACCAACGTTTGCTTTTCATCGCCATCCGGCATTTTTTGTGCTGCGGCAAGATCTGCCTTAAGACTTTTTTCGGTTGGCAAAGACAGAGTATTTTGATCGGCAAAGGCATTTTGTGACACTGCCATATTTAAAAATAAGGCAGCACAAAGTGCGGTTAAAAACGCGTTTATTTTCATATTTATCCTAATTGTTTCGCTAGCCAGCCTGCTAACGTTTTACGAGAAACTTTGATCGCACCGTCGCTTAAATTTAACGGCAATTCATAATAGGCAACAGGTTGTTTAAAACGTTCCAATCGCCCCTGTAAAAATACCTTCAGATTTTCCATCGCACTTTTTGTCGGCTCCCGCCATTCCACAATGGCTACCGGTCGTTGACCAAACTCCGGATCGGTGACAGGCAACACAAAAACCTGTTTGACTAAATCAGACTTTAGAATCCACTTTTCAATTTCTTCCGGCTGAATATTTTCTCCGCCGGAAATAAACATATTATCAATTCGCCCTGAAATCACAAGTTCGCCGTCGTGCCACACACCCTTATCTTTGGTAGCAAACCAACCTTGTTCGTTAAGAAGAGAAACGATGCGGCCCTGTTGCCAATAACCTAACGCCAAGCCTGCACCGCGCAACCAAATTTCTTCATTGTGCAAACAGTATTCACGTCCAGCTAAGGGCTGTCCTACCCCGTTTTTTTCATCACTTTGTTTAGCAAACACCGTGGAAGCCATTTCTGTCATGCCATAACCGGAATAACTTTTCACACCAAGATGCTGCAAAGCTTGCGTCAGTGCTAAAGGAATATGTGCCCCGCCAAGTAATACAGCGCGTGTTTGTCTCGTTGAGGGATTTTCCTGCAAATACGATAACCAGCGTTGCACTTGCGTTGGCACCAAAGAAACATGAGTCACCTGATTGACTGCCGCATAAAAATCCTCAGCGGGTAACACTAAAGTTGCCCCTGTCGTTAACCAACGCCACACAATGCCTTGCCCGGAGACGTGATACAACGGCAATGAAAGTAACCATGAATCTGCCGCACCAAATTGCATTAAATCACATACGCCTTGTGCGTTTGCCAAATGTGCTTGCACATTATGTACAACGGCTTTGGGTAAGCCCGTGGAACCTGATGTGAGCGTCATGGTCGCCGGTTGCGTCAAATTAACGGGAAAATGGCCAAAAGAATCTATTTTCTCTGCCTGCTTTATGGCATCCGAAAAAGTAAAAAAACACCTGAAAATCTCACCGCACTTTTGGGATTCTGCAACACATTCTTCGTGATCTGTGGTAAAGAAAAAATCCGCATTATAGGCTTGGCACAATGCAATACGTTTTTCCAGTGGAAACATGGGGTTGAGCATTAAAACGCGGGCACCGATTTGAATCGCCGCTAAATAAAATAACACCAATTCTAGGCGATTTTTCCCACATAATGCGATGCCATTTTGTGGCTTCACACCAAGATATTGTAAATACGTGGAGATTTGCTGTGTTTTTTCGAGGAGTTGATGCCATGTAAAAGCGTCGCCTTGCAAAACTTGCAAGGCGATTCGCTTGGAAAATAGAGGAGATTGTGCAAATTGCTGACCTAGTGCCATAAGCATTAATTTGCCGTAAAAAATGACCGCACTTGATCAATTAAGTATTCCGGCAAATGCATGGACTGCATCGCGCCTTCCAACATAAGCATTTTACGACCGCTGTTGGTGTTCGTAATCACCCAATACGGCGTATCCGGAATTTGTTTCGGCTTCGTATGATTTCCTGCCATTAACAAGGTGCCTTCATCACGGGCAAAATAAACACGAGTGCGTCCTTGTAACGATTCTGTTGCGAGAGCAAAGCCTTCCGGATTGGTGCGATATAAAATTGTCAGAATATTTAAGAAACGAATAACCGCTTTATTTTCTTGTTTAAATGCTTCTGAGTTGAGTAACGCTTCTAATTTCTCGATGGTTTTTTGCGTTACGGCATCAGGCTGCTTTTTCACAGCAGGCTTTATTGCATCACTTGATTCCAGCGCTGCATTGACTTTTTTGGCGTCCTGTTTCGTGTTCGCGGAAGAAGGACGTTCAACAGGGGAAGATAAACTCTCGGCAAAAGGAACATAGCTGTTTTTCGTGGAAAGATTGAGCAGACGACGCAAAATATCCGAAGCGCTTTCACCAATCGATTGCGTATTACCGGCAATGTATTGATAAAGCTCTTCATCCACTTCGATAATTTTCATTTTCTCTCTCCACTTGCTTGATCTCTTTAACCTTTTGACACATTATAACGAGCTGTAAGCAAATTCTCCAGCCCCAAATTTAACCGATGAAAAAATTACTCAACTTCCAATTTAATGAATTAAAACAAGCAATTAATAAACCGGCTTTGGTGTTCATTCACGGTTTATTCGGCGATATGAATAACTTGGGCGTCATCGCCCGCGCCTTTAGTGATGATTATTCTATTTTACGGGTAGATTTACGCAACCACGGCTTGAGTTTTCATTGCGAAGAGATGAATTACGATGCCATGGCGGAAGATGTCTTTGACGTAATTCATTCTTTGGGCATTCGTGAAGTGATTTTAGTCGGGCATTCCATGGGCGGAAAAACCGCTATGGTTTGTGCGGCAAATTACCCTGAATTCGTCAAAGGATTAGTGGTGATTGATATTGCGCCTGTCGCGTATGGCGAACATGGGCACGATGACGTCTTTAACGGTTTGTTTGCTGTAAAAAATGCCCAACCTCATACCCGTCAAGAGGCTAAACCCATTTTAGCGCAATATATTCAGGATGAACGCGTACAACAGTTTATGTTGAAATCCTTTGATGCCTCAAGTGCCGATTATTTTCGCTTTAATTTGACCGCACTTAAACACAATTACCCTCACTTAATGGGCTGGGAATCACGCCATATCACACAACCTTGCTTGTTTATCAAAGGTAGCAATTCCTCCTACATTTTACCCGAATACACCGATCGGATTTTATCCCAATGCCCACACGCTGCCTCCTTTACCATTAACGGTAGCGGACATTGGGTTCATGCGGAAAAACCGCAATTTGTTATCCGTGCAATCACACATTTTTTGAATAGAATTGATAGTCACGGGGAATCTAAATAGAATTTCATTTGCTTGTTAATTATGATATAGTTTTCTCCCAAATTTGGTTGTGGCTTATCATTATCACTTCTGAAATAATTCTCTTTAGTTAGAATGGCAGAAGTCGACTTACAGGCCAGTGGTTAACAAAATGGCAAAACAAGATTCTGACTGTATTACTTTAGATTTATTTAGCGAAATTCGTAGAGTTGGACGTCCAAAAACCAATCCACTGAGTCGGGAACAACAAATCCGTGTTAATAAGCGCAATCAATTAAAACGTGATAAATCCTGTGGATTAAAGCGTGTCGAATTAAAATTGCATGAGGACTTGGTTCAACAATTAGAAGATTTAGCATCCCTACGAAATGTGAATCGTGCCGAGCTTATTGGCGCAATTTTACAAGATTATTTTAACATTAATAAATAGGTAACAAGATGGCTGTTGTCGGCTTATTTTATGGTAGTGATACTGGCAATACAGAAAACATTGCCAAAATGATTCAAAAACAATTAGGCAGCGAATTAGTTGATATTCGCGATATTGCCAAAAGTAGCAAAGAAGATATCGAGGCTTACGATTTTCTCTTATTCGGTATTCCGACGTGGTACTACGGCGAAGCGCAATGTGACTGGGATGACTTTTTCCCAACATTAGAGCAAATTGATTTTACGGATAAACTGGTCGCCATCTTTGGCTGTGGCGATCAGGAAGATTATGCAGATTATTTCTGTGACGCCATGGGAACTGTGCGTAATATTATCGAGCCGCACGGTGCGATTATTGTCGGACATTGGCCGACAGAAGGTTACAACTTTGAATCTTCACAAGCATTAGTCGACGATGATACGTTTGTCGGATTATGTATTGATGAAGATCGTCAACCGGAATTAACGTCTGAACGTGTCAACAAATGGGTTAAACAAGTTTATGACGAAATGTGTTTGGCTGAGTTAGCTTAATAGCAAAAAAGGAGCTGTTATGTCTGAAGAAAACATCAAATTATTAAAAAAAGCAGGATTGAAAATTACGGAACCCCGTTTGACGATCCTAGCTTTAATGCAAAAACACAGTGAACAGCATTTTTCCGCAGAAGATGTTTACAAAATGCTATTGGAGAATGGTTCAGACATTGGTTTAGCGACGGTATATCGTGTTTTAAACCAATTCGATGAAGCCAAAATCTTAATTCGTCATAACTTTGAAGGAAATAAATCGGTTTTTGAGTTGGCGCCAACCCAACATCACGACCATATTATCTGCACCGATTGCGGTAAAGTGTTCGAATTTAATGACGAATTAATTGAAAGTCGCCAAAAAGAAATCAGTAAACAGCACGGCATTGAACTCTCCAGCCACAGTCTATATCTCTATGGCAAATGTAGTGATATTAATCAATGCCCAGAAAACAACAAAAAATAATGCCATAAAAAGAACCGAATGTACGATGCATTCGGTTCTTTTCATTTTAATCATCTTCTTTTTTTGCTAAACTCGCCTTATTTTAACGTCACCAGCCAACAATTATGAATTTGCTTATTGTGTTCAAAATCCAACGGCAAGGTTTTGTGAGAAATTTCCACCGCACTTAAGCCTAATTCTTCCAACTTAGCAAAATCCATTTTGAAACCGCGTTTGTTGTTAGAGAACACAATGGTGCCGTTCGGGCGCAAAATGCGTTTTAAATTCGTCATTAACTTAATATGATCCCGTTGCACGTCCCAACTGTCTTCCATGCGTTTGGAATTGGAGAATGTCGGCGGGTCAACGAAAATTAAATCAAACTGACGATCGCATTTTTCTAGCCATTGCAGGCAATCCGCTTGAATCAGTTTGTGCTGTTTACCTTCAATGTCGTTCAACAACAAATTCTGTTCCGCCCAGTTGAGATAGGTATTTGACATATCTACGGTAGTGGTCGATTTTGCCTTACCCAACGCTGCATGCACCGTTGCCGAACCGGTGTAAGCAAACAAATTGAGGAAATCTTTGCCTTGCGCCATTTCACCGAGCATTTTACGGGTTAGGCGGTGATCCAAAAACAAGCCGGTATCCAAATAATCTGTTAAGTTCACCCACAGTTTCGCGCCGTATTCGTTTACATAAAAATACTCGCCTTTGTTCGCCAATTTTTCATATTGATTAGTGCCTTTTTGTTTTTGGCGCACTTTTAAAATCAATTTATTGGTTTCAATGCCGGTAACGTTCAACGTAGCATTTACCGCATCCAACAACCGTTGGCGGGCTTTATTTTCATCAATATTTTTCGGTGCGGCATATTCCTGCACCACAATGTGATCGGCATAACGATCCACCGCCAAATTGTATTCCGGCAAATCCGCATCATATAAGCGATAAGCGTCTAGCCCTTGCTGCTTCGCCCATTTCTCAATTTTCTTAATATTCTTTTGCAGGCGATTAGCGAAATCCACCGCCACCTCAGGTGTCACCGAAGAAGTGCGGTCAAATTCTAGGGCATTTTCTACCGCACTTTGCTCTGTGCGCTCGGCAATTTGATAATTTTTCTGGACACAATCCAACGGACCGTTTTTCGCTTTAAACTGACGATGAGAACGCAAACGCAAACAATCCAATAGACTCGGTTCACCGCTAAAAATGGACGCATTCCAGCCGGCAAATTGTTGTTTCAAGCGTTGCCCAAACACAGAATATAAGGCAATCAGCGCCGGCGTTGTGCCTAAACGTTCGCCGTACGGCGGATTACAAATCACCGTGCCCGCCACATTCGGGCTTGGATTTTTTATCGCTGCCACATCGCCCTGTTGCCATTGCATCAGATGCGCCACACCCGCATTTTTGGCATTTTGTTTGGCTTTTTGCAACACGCGATGATCCAAATCGAAGCCATAAAAGTGCGGTGAGTTTTCACGTTGTTTTTCGGCTTCCGCCAAAGCTAAAGCCTCTTCTTTCACCTTTTCCCACGCTGCCTGATTATGCCCCTGCCAAAAATCAAAGCCCCAATGCACACGATACAATTGCGGTGCGATTTGCGCTTCCATTTGTGCGGCTTCAATCAATAGCGTACCCGAACCGCACATCGGATCCACTAACGGCGTGCCTTTTTGCCAACCGGAACGCAGCACAATCGCAGCTGCCAAGGTTTCACGCAACGGCGCTTTGCCGGTGTCTTCGCGATAACCGCGCATGTGCAGCGCATCACCACTTAAATCAAGCGACAGCACCACATCATCACGATTTAAATACGCATGAATACGAATATCCGGTTGCTCTTTGTCCACGTTAGGACGGGCGCGACCGTGGCGCTCAAAATAATCCACAATCCCGTCTTTTACACGCATTGCGCCGAATTGGGTATGACGAATTTCTTGGTTCGTACCGTTAAAATCCACGAAAAAATGGACTTTTTCATCAAAATAATCCAACCAATTTACGCCCACCACGGCAGAATATAAATCCAAATCGCTAAAGACTTTGGCTTGCACGATAGGCAATAAAATGCGTGAACTCAAACGGCTCCAAAGCAAAGTGCGATACAAGGTTTCATCATCCGCCCAGTAATGCACGCCGCCTTGCGCGACTTTGGCATCCTGCGCGCCTAACTCGGTCAATTCGGATTTTAAAAGCTCTTCAAACCCACGGGCAGTGGTGGCAAAAAGTTGTTTCATAAGGTCTCAATGGTTGGTAAAAATTGGCGGGGATTATAGCAGTTTTAAGCGACTCAGTGCGTTGAAGTGCGGTGGATTTTTTAAGAGATTTTGAATCTATGATAAAATCTCACCACACCTAACCGGACACCATAAAGGCACGTTCACTGTATTTTATTCAATGCCATTAGGTCAAAATGTACTCTAATTTAACCTTCGTTAAACTTCCCAGCAAATCCTCTGCCATCCTTTTATAACTGAGCGTCTGTGGTTTTTCTACCATCACCGCACGGGTAATATTTTCTACGGCTTCACCACTTAATATCAGATAATTCAACGCCACTTGCATCGCCGGTAGGCTTGGGTTAAACGCCGTATTTTCCGCATAACTGCCGTGATAAATGTGTTGATCTTGCGTTTGTAATGCAATGCCATGGAAGGCCTTTGAATAAGGCGCATGTGCTTGATTCGCCATCGCAAGGGCTTGTGAAATCACTGGGTCGTTGCTGTTCAAGGATAATTGATTATCATGCTGATCCAGCAAATGTAGCTGAATGTTCAAGTTTTTTGGCCCGAATGCATCGGGTAAATATTGGTGCAACGGATTATTCTTGCGATGCGGTAAATGAATTTGTAATTTTTCTGCGCTATTTAATTCATTCATAAACTGACGACAATGGCCGCATGGTGTGTAGTTGACGCTAATGTCGGTGATCTGTTTTTCTCCGCGCATCCAAGCATGACTGATTGCGCTTTGTTCGGCATGGATGGTTTGTTGAATATCCGTTTGACAAAATTCTTGATTCGCACCGAAATAAAAATTGCTGCTTACTCCTATGACGATCGCGCCAACATTAAAATGTGAGATGGGCGTGGTGGCATAACAAGCGGCAATGGGAAGCAGCTGAAGGGAGAGTTGTTGAGGCGTGATTTGATGTTTGTTGCACAAGTGCTGTATGGCAAAGTGCGGTAGGAATCCCACAAATTTTTGCTCTTGTAAAATAAGCCAAATATCCTGAGCTAACAGTACATTATCAATTTGGGACAACGCGTGGTGAATTTTGTCTGAAATTGGTGTTGTCATAATCCCCTCCTTTTTCGCTTTTCATTTCCTTATCTTAGCATTAGATAAAAAAAGTGCGGTGGAAATTTATATCAATTTTCAACCGCACTTTAGGGATAGCGATGAGAACAAATTATTTCGCTGCTTTTAGCTCTTGATAATATTGTTCATAGTATTGAATCGCATCACCCACATCATCTTGCCAGTAGCTATTTTTTAATACTTCAGCTGTTGGATAGATTGCCGGATCTTCTGTGATTTCTTTTGGTAAGACTTTTTTCGCTTCAAGGTTCGCCGTTGGGTAACCAATTGCCAAGGTTAATTTTTCAGCGGCTTTCGCACCTAACATATAGTTGATAAGTTTGTGTGCACCGTCCGGATTTTTAGAGGTAACCGGAATGGCTAAAGTATCCACCCAAAGGACCGGACCTTCTTTCGGGAATACCATGTCTAAAGGTGCCTGTTCTTTTTTCGCAATACGTACGGAACCATTCCATAATTGACCCACTTCTACTTCACCGGAAATAAAAGAGTTTGCCGGGTTATCGGAGTTGAAAGAAAGCACATTCGGACGTAATTTCAACAATTCCTCATAAGCCTGTTTGATAATTGCTGGATCTTGCGTATTAGGATCTTGACCAATTTTCAATAAGGCAATGTTGAATACTTCACGGGCATCATCTAATAATTGTACTTTATTCGCAAATTCCGGTTTCCATAAATCACCCCAAGAGGTGAAATCGGTGCCTTTGTAGCTATTGGTGTTGAATGCAATACCCGGCGCACCTAATAATTGTGGAAGGGAATATTTGTTGCCTTTGTCGTAAGGCTTGTCGAGCCAATCAGGGTCTAATTCTTTAATGACAGGTAATTTGCTGTGGTCAAGTTCTTTTAACATACCTTCGCGTGCCATTTTGGATACGAAGTAGTTAGACGGCGCAATCACATCATAACCGCCGGCAGCCCCTTGGGTCTTGATTTTTGCATACATGGTTTCGTTGGATTCAAGGCTGGAAACAATAACCTTGATGCCGGTTTCTTTCGTGAACTCATCTAAAAGTCCATCCGGCACATATTCCGTCCATGTATAAAGATACACGGTATCATTTGCAGGCGCTTCAGCTTTTGCAGCTTCGGGTGTGGTTTGCGCTTGCTTGTTGTCTTTTTCGTTACAACCGGTAAGGGCAACGGCGATCATACTTGCGGTGAATAAACCAGCAAATTTTTTCATTTTTGTTTGTTCTCCGTAAAAGAGGGGTAAAAAACCACCTGCATAAAATGCAGGTATAAAAAAACGCCTTGATTGTGCGTCAAGGCGTATTGTATGTGATATTAAATTATTTGTGAAACATTATTACCGCTAGATGTCTTTGTGTTTTCTGCCGATAAATTGGCTGACGACCACGAGTAATAATGAAAGCACAATCATGATGGTTGCAAGTGCATTGACTTCCGGTGTCACCCCGGTTTTCACCAAGGAGAAAATACGCAACGGTAAGATTTCATAGCTTACACCGCTCACAAAAGATGACACCACAACATCATCTAGCGAGATGGTAAAGCTTAACAACCAACCGGAGACCACGGCAGGTAATGCAAGTGGTAGGATGATTTTGCGTAAAATCGTCACTTCGCTTGCCCCCAAATCTTTCGCAGCTTCTAACATTCTGGCATCGAAACCGTTTAAGCGGGAGAAAATAGTGACCGTGACATAAGGCAAACAGAAAGTAACATGGGCAAGTAATAGCGACCAGAAACCTAAAGAAATCCCCACAACCATAAACAACGCAAGCAACGATACCGCCATCACGATATCCGGCGACATCATCACGATAAACAACATGCCACTTACGGCTTGTTTGCCACGGAAACGATAGCGATATAAAGCAATTGCGGTTAAACCGCCGACGATAGTCGCTAAAGTTGCCGCAAAGAAGGCGATGGTGACAGAGTGAATCGCGGCTTGAATTAAAGTATCATTGTTAAACAGCCGTTCATACCAGTTCCAGCTAAAGCCTTTCCAACTTAAACCATAACGGTCTTCGTTGAAGGAGTTAGTCACCAAAATAATGATCGGGATATACAAATAAGCGTATACCACAAACATAAAGATATTACGTAGTAAACGGCTCATTATTCTAACTCCACTTTCTTATTCAATAGTTTATTGGCACGGTAGTACACAAAAATTAACAATGCCATGAGAATCGTTAAGCCGATACTGATTGCCGAACCGAATGGCCAGTTGCGGGAAATTAAGAATTCACTCTTAATCACGTTACCCACAAGTAAGACTTTCGCACCACCAAGCAAGTCCGCGACGTAGAACATGCCCATTGCCGGCAATAATACCAACAGGCAACCTGCCACAATGCCCGGCATGGTGAGTGGTAAAATCACACGGAAGAAACGTTGAAACGCATTAGCGCCTAAGTCTTTTGCGGCTTCCAATAAACGTCCGTCTAATTTTTCAATCGCGGAGTAAAGTGGCAAAATCATAAATGGCAGAAGCAAATAGACTAAACCGATGATCACCGCCACCTCTGTGTTTAGAATGCGAATCGGTTCACTCAAAATGCCCATATCCATCAACATGGTATTCAACACGCCTTTCACACCAAGGAACACTTTCATACCGTAAATACGAATCAGCGAGTTTGTCCAGAATGGCAATACCACAAGGAACAATAAGAGCGGTCGATATTTCGGATGAATTTTGCTGACCATAAAGGCGAATGGATAGCCGATCAGTAAGCAAATAATGGTGGCAATGCCCGACATATACAATGAATTCCACACCACCTGCGCATAAAGCGGATTAAACAGATTGATGTAGTTATCCAAGTTAAATGGCAAGGCATAAAAGTTACTACCATCTCGGGTTAAGAAACTTACGACTAATACCAATAAGTTTGGAATTAGCACAAAGAAAATGAGCCAACCGAAGATAATCGCAACAGTAATTTTCTGAAATTTATTATTGATTATCTTCATCGTTGAGTACAACCTCCCAACCTTCGTGCCAAGTAATCCCTACACGTTGACCAATACTGTGATCCATATGAGGATCGTCTTCATTGAAAAACTCGCTCACTAACACGCGTTTGCCGTTGTGCTCGAATTCTACGGTAGATTCAAGAGTCATGCCTTTGTAAGTGCGGTCGATAATGTGACCGATAATCGCGTTAGAATGTTCGTGTTCATCCAGCTCTTCAATCACAATATCTTCAGGACGAAGCAACACTTGAAGTTGTTGATCTTTTTCGACCGGAATATCCGTATAAATATCACAAATACGGCCTTCCACATTGGCAAGTACTACATCGTCTGATTTGCGTTCAATGACGGTTGCATCAAAAACATTAATTTCGCCGATGAAACGTGCCACAAATAAGTTTGCCGGATCTTCATAAATCTCACGCGGAGAGCCGTCTTGTGCAATTTTACCTTTACGCAATAAGACAATACGATCAGACATGGTGATTGCCTCTTCTTGGTCGTGGGTCACGAAAATAAAGGTAATGCCTAATTGGCGTTGTAATTGCTTTAATTCATATTGCATTTGTTTGCGCAATTTATAATCCAGCGCAGACAGAGATTCATCAAGTAATAAGACTTTCGGTTTATTGACCACCGCACGAGCAATTGCGATACGTTGTTGTTGTCCGCCGGAAAGCTGGGTAGGTTTACGTTCCGCCATCTCTTCCAACTGAACCATACGCAATGCCTCTAACACACGAGGTTTGATCTCGCTTTCCGGCACTTTTTGCATACGCAAACCGAAAGCCACGTTTTCAAAAATCGTCATATGCGGGAACAAAGCATAGCTTTGGAATACGGTGTTGATGTGACGTTTTTCTGCCGGCACATTGGTAATGTCTTCACCGTCCAAAATAATGTTGCCGGAATCTAATTCTTCCAATCCTGCCAATAAACGCAACACGGTAGTTTTACCACAACCGGATGGGCCAAGAATGGTGACAAATTCACCATTATTAATGGTTAAATTAAAATCGTTAATAATGGTATTGGAACCGTAGGATTTTTTGATTGAACGAAGCTCAATAATTGGCTTGTTTTGAACCGAGTTTTCCACTAGCTTTGGTTTTCTCCCTAACGTACCGAAGTTTTTCGATAAAAATTAGAAACAAATACTTATCATAAAAGATAAGCGGCGATGATAAATATGAGCTGCTAATGATATAGTGATTAGCCCCCAATGAAAAGACATTAATCACAAATTTAACTGCCTCTTTTTACACAGACAAATTAACCGCTTTTACGTTTAAACTTGCTACGTAGAATACAAAAAAATGTTCAGGTTAAATCTCCGTCAATGCAAGGCGTAATAGGCCCCATTAAGGGGCATGAATAATCACAAAAGAGGCGTCATCGCCCTTGGTAACCCAAAGCACACTCGTCTTGCCGGCATTTTCTTTCGGCAATTCAATGGTGGTTTCCCCTTTCTCATTGGTTGCTTGTGCCTCTATTTCTTCTGCCGTTGCCGTCACGAGACGAATGGTTGCGCTCTCAATCGGTTCACCGGTGGCTAAGGATTTTACCTTAACGACATACTTACCACTGTCCTCCATCTCCGTTGTCACGTCAAAATCGGTTAAAACAAGCAAGCGATAGTCCGTCAATTTGTCTGTCACCTGATCGATGTCATTTTTGACCGCACTTTCCACTTCCGTTTTCCCTGCTGGTACAGGAACTTCAGCTTTTAACCAAAAAATGCCTTTCGGAGGTAGTCCTTTTTCAGCTAAATCCACGGAAAGAAAATCAAAGTAACGTGGATTTTCACCTTCGGTATGTAACGTCTCTGTTTTGAAAAGCGTTGTTTTTTCCGGCTTAAATATAGCCAAATCTGATGGTCGAAGAGATGGCGCGCTCCAATTAATCATTGAAAGTACTTGTGTTTTCGATAATGGTGCAACATCTAATATTACACTTTGCGCATTACGTATTTTTAAATTAATTTTGCTATTCCAGTATTGCGGAAGAAGATCATCTTGACCGACAAACTCCACATGATGCGGATAATGAGGTAAGCAAGCTAAACTGCCTAATGGATCTTTAAAACGATAGCCCCCTTTTGCGGTGAACTCATTATTTAAAATAAAATACACGCAACGTTCTTCCGGTACGCTCAGACGAAAAGCCGTTTTTGTCGTATAAGATTGCCCCTCACCAAGAAGCTCCGGCTTAATCACCTCGCCCTGCAACAGGGCAGATTCATTTAATTTTTCATAAGACCACGTTTCACCTTTCGGCAAAGCCGGCAGTAACACCGCAACCAAACTATCCGCAATATCCTCTTCATTCACTTCGTTGTTAAAATGCAGTGTTAGCACCTGATCAAGGACATCTTCCTCATCATTTACAAAAGAGAATGTGCTTTGTGTATTTTTCAAACTAAATTCATTCGGAATAGCAATTAGGGGAATGCCAACATCTTTATCCAATGTATTTCCGCCTAATTTCGATTGTAGTGACTTCAAGAGGCTAATTTGCACAAACTCATCCTCTTGTGTTGCGAGCGCTAACGGCTCAGAACGAATCCACGCTTCAAGCTGATTGTCAGAATAAGTGACGTAAAAAGGCAACGTTTTTATTAGCGTAGCCTCTTTTCCCTTCGGTTGTTGAACTAACTTAAATTCAATGGCGTGTTCCAGCACTTTCGGATCGACCGGATGAGAGAAAACAATATAACCCACTGCATAATGCTGTCCCGAAATAGCATCTTGAGAAAATTCCCCTTCCGCACGGACGACACTAAAGGGCACTGTTTTGACCGTTTGAGGTTGGGTAACTTCCGGTGCATAGGATAAGCTTGCGTTAAGTAGTTGTCTATCTAGTGTCACCTGATATTCTTGCCCCGCCGCCCAATCTTGCGCCGGCAAAAAAGCCAGTGCGTGTTCATTTTCCCATGTCCACTGCCCTTTCACTGATGGAAGAAGCTTAATGCCCTGCGCAATAGGTGCTTTTACTTGATTCGGTGCAACAATATTTGCGCTAAAATCAATCACTAACGGTGCAATTATTTCTCCCCCTTCAGCCTGATACTGTGTTGGTTGAATCGGGTTTAACGTGATTTTAACCCCATTAGGATCGTTAAATTTTTGCTCTTGATGCCAGTAATATCCACCACCGGCAATCCCGCATACCAGAAGTCCCAAAAACAAATATGTCGATTTTTTCATTTATTGATGATCTCCGCTATTTAACAATGCGATATTGCGTATATTAATTCGTTCCGCCGACCGTAATTTGATCGATTTTCAATGCCGGTTGCCCTACACCCACCGGCACACTTTGTCCTTCTTTACCACAAGTGCCAACACCATGATCCAATTCTACTTCATCAGCAACCATGGACACATTTTGCATCACTTCAATGCCGCTGCCGATTAAGGTTGCGCCCTTCACCGGCTTAGTGATTTTGCCTTTTTCGATCAAATAAGCCTCTGAAGTAGAAAATACGAATTTACCGGAAGTAATGTCCACTTGGCCGCCGCCAAAGTGCGGTGCAAAAATGCCGTGTTCTACGGACGCCACTAAATCCTCAAATTTGTCTTTGCCTGCCAACATATAAGTATTGGTCATGCGTGGCATTGGCAAATGGGCATAAGATTCACGACGACCATTACCTGTCGGTTGCACGCCCATCAAACGGGCATTCATTTTATCTTGCATGTATTTCTGCAAAATACCGTCTTTAATTAGCACGTTATGTTGGCTCGGCACACCTTCATCATCAACGGTGACTGATCCTCGGCGATCCATTAAGGTGCCATCATCCACAATCGTGCATAAGGGCGATGTAACTAATTCGCCGATTTTGCCGGTAAACAATGAACTTTCTTTACGATTAAAATCGCCTTCCAAGCCGTGCCCTACTGCTTCATGTAATAACACACCCGGCCAACCTGCGCCCAACACCACCGGCATTAATCCTGCCGGTGCCGCCACCGCACCTAAATTTACCAATGCTTGACGCACCGATTCCTTCGCAAAATAGACCGCTCTTTGCTCACCTTGATAGCTTTCAAAGAACCACTCTAAGCCGAAACGACCGCCTGCGCCCGCACTGCCACGCTCACGCTTACCGTCTTGTTCTACCAACACGGAAACCGATAAACGAATGAGTGGGCGAATATCTGCCGCCAAGGTGCCGTCCGTGGCGGCTACCAACATTTCTTCATACACCATACTCAAGCCGGCATTCACCTGCACCACTCGTGGGTCTTCCGCACGGGCAGTTCTATCGACCAAACGCAATAATTCAATTTTTTGCTCTTGGCTTAAGCTGTATAACGGATTAATAGGTTGATAACGCAACGGTGCGTCCACCGGATTAAATCTGACCGGCAGAATAAAATTACATTGAGAAGGTTGTGCAATACCGCGCACTGCTTGGGCGCATTGTTGTAAATTGGCTAAATTAATTTGGTCAGAATAGGCAAAACCGGTTTTCTCGCCACTGACTGCACGCACGCCCACGCCGCGATCAATATGAAATCCGCCCTCTTTAATAATCCCATCTTCTAATACCCAGTTTTCATCCTGACTCAACTGAAAATATAAATCGCCATAATCCACGTTGCGTTGCGCTAAGGTATCAAACAGATTAGACAAATCTGATAATGCTAAATTATTGCGAACTAATAGGGAGTCGGTCACTTGCTTTAACATGAAATCACACTCAAAAATAAATCAAAAACATAAAAAAATTGCTGAGAATTATAGCGAATTTCTACCTAAAGCAAAAAGAAAAGTTAGCAAAATAAAGAGGATAAATTCATTCTCATGAAAAACGGGCTTAAACTTTTTGAGGTATTCTCTTTGCGTGAGATCAAGTTTTTTTATGATTACTCACCGGATTACCATGTTTGTAGTATGGCTCATTTCATTTCACGTTTTATACTCCTCCCCACCTTTATTACAGCAACGTATAAAAAAATCATGGAAAATCCATTTACTGCTAACTGGACATCAAAAGGTCATACGCTTTGTTTAGGTCATTGGGAAATCAGTTATAACGGACTGCCTCTTACACTTCCTGCTGAACGACGGGATAAAGATATGGGAACACAAAATATTTATAATTTCATGGATCCCGAAGATGAACTTTATTTAGAAGGCTTAGATGAAAATGATTGGATACTCGCTAACATGGATTGGTTATCTGATTTATTTATTCAATACAATATTCCATTAGAAGAAGAGTATATGCGGGCATTTTACCAAGCCGTAAATCCAGAGGATTGGCGTTGTGGTAGCTGTGGTGGGTGTATTTAGATAATCAATAAATAAAAAATCAATTAGCGCACCAAACGTCCGATATCATAATCAGGCTTCTGGCGGCTAATTGATGTTTATTACTTTAGTTAATTCTCATCCTGTTCTTTTTCTTCCACTTTCGCCACCGCCCCGTTAATCGTTAGACAAATCTCAGTAGAAATTAAATGCGTTAAGATCGTCGCTAATTCCTGTAGTTTTTCCGTATTGGCTGTGCCACTTTCATTGAAATAGCCTTGTTCTTTTAAACTATTCGTAAAAGCAGAGAAAACCGCTTTATCAAAAAATTCCGGTGCATTAATGCCATGCAGAACAGACAAGCGTTGCGCCACAGACTGACTTTCTTTTTCCAAATTCGCACGAGAAATCAATGGATTATTTTGCAATAAGTTCACGGTGATGTAGTAACGTTGCAAAATTTCACGCACACCGGCAGACCACAATTGTAGCATCCGAATATTCGGCTTATTGATAGTCAGCATATTTTCACTGTGTTTAATAATATTTTGCCGTTGAAATTCTTGAATAATCTGCTCTACTCGCTCGGCAATTTGTGCTTCTTCATTAAAATGCAGGAATAATTCACTTCGCAAGAACGGATAAATTTTCAATACACTATCCAGCACTAAGGTTTTTTGAATCGCCTCATAATGCAACACAATGCTGGCAACCAATGATGGCAAGACAAAAAGGTGCTGGATATTATTGCGGTAGTAGGTCATTAATACAGCAGAAGAACGTTCCAAGCGAACAATTTCACCAAAATTGTCTTTTTCCACCAAAATACCAACGCGATCCAAACTTAATACATGATCAAGCATAATTTCCGGTTTTTCCGTTGGAATCACCACATCATCGGAATATGGCACGTTTTGTAAGAATTGTTGATAACTGGCAAGCTGCTCTAACAATTGCTCGCGAGACAGCGCACGTTGTCGGGAGGATAACAACGCTGTACCGGTTAAGTTCATGGCATTCACTGCTGCCGCTTTGTTAATATTTACCATCACTTGATGAGAGACCGCGTCAACCGCTTTGTTAAACCATTGTGGGCGATCTTCCAATGGAGCTTTCCATTCCGGGAAATGCTGGTTCAAATAATTGCTTAAAGTAATCGGCTCACCAAAATTCACATAACCTTTGCCCAAATTGCGTAACTTTTTGATCACACGTAACACTAAACCGGCATTTTCTTTTTCTTTTGCTGCTCCACGCAGCTCTTTTGCATATGTGTCCACTTCTAAAACGTGTTCATACCCCACATACACCGGTACGACAGAAATCGGTCGGGTTTGTTGCTGCTGTAAGGCTTGAAGAGTCATCGACATCATGCCGGTTTTTGGCGCTAACAAGCGACCGGTACGGGAACGCCCGCCTTCAATAAAGTATTCCACAGAATAACCACGATGGAACAATTCCGCCAAATATTCACGGAAAATGGTGGAATACAAGCGATTGCCTTTAAAGGTACGACGAATAAAGAACGCCCCACCACGGCGGAACATGCTCCCAACTGGCCAGAAATTTAGGTTAATTCCGGCGGCGATATGTGGCGGTACCAAACCTTGGTGATATAACACATAGGAAAGCAAGAGATAGTCAATATGACTACGATGGCAAGGCACATACACGATTTCATGCCCCTCTAACGCTAATTTCCGCACGCGATCAGCATTTTCTACATCGATACCTTGATAAAGTTTATTCCATAACCAACGCAAGAAACGATCTGCCATGCGTAAGCCTTCATAACTCACATTGGCAGCAATTTCATCTAAAATTTTTTCGGCTTCTTTGTAGGCTTTTTCTTTACTGATATTTTTGCTTTTCGCTTCATCCTCAATGGCCGCCAATATCACCGGTTGTTGCAATAGTTTATTAAACATCGCTTGGCGATTAGGCAAACGCGGGCCAGTCGCAGAAATCCGCTGCTTGGCAAAGTGTATTTTTGCCACGCGGGCAAGTTTTTGTGCGATTTTCTGATCGAAGCCATGCTCACGCGTCATGTGACGCAAAGATACCGCTTGAGAAAAACGTACAAAAGTATCCCGTCCAAACCAGAGCGCTGCGATGGTTTTTTGTAGTCCGTTTAACAAACGCAAATTCGGCAAGCCGGTTTTGTCTTCGCGTCCCGGCGCTCTTCCCCACAAAACCGAAACCGGAATGAGTTGAACATCTAATTCTGGCAAAGTGCGGTGCAATTCCAAATAGTTATTAAAGATCGTGATGGTTTCTTTCTTCGCACCTTTGGATTTAAAAAAGCGCCGTCCTTCATCTAAAAAGACAAAACGTGGCAAAACACGCCCATTAATTTCATTTTGCTCCAAGGGATCCGGTAAACCGACACTCAAACAGTTTTTGCGGAAAATCACAAAGTCGGTTTCAGAGGTGTAAGGCAACACATAAACGACAGGTTGCGCAACATTCAGTGCTAATTCTTCAATAGGGTGATGTGGAATCGGATTATTTTTTACTAAAATCGACAATGGCAACTCGAGCAATTTTCGATAAGCATTAAGAAAACTCGCCATAATAAATGTCCTTGTTATAACGTCATATCACTAAAAGGTTGTCAAACTTGCGCTAGTTTAGCATAAAAATTTTACTGAATTAGTGACCTACGACACAATTCTCAGATAACGTCATCATTCGCGTTATCTTTTACCAAAGAAAAGATTGCACTGCTTATTTTTCTGTATATAATACCAGTTATTTATGTATATATGAACAGGATCGATATTATGAAACCACTCACAGCCCGCCAGCAAGAAGTCTATGATTTTCTTAAACATCATCTGGAAACCACAGGTATGCCACCAACGCGAGCGGAGATTTCAAAAGAGTTAGGGTTTCGCTCTCCTAATGCAGCTGAAGAACATTTGAAGGCTTTGGCGAAAAAAGGTGTCATTGAAATTGTTTCTGGTGCATCACGCGGCATTCGTCTTTTATTGGAAGATAATCATGCAGAAGAAGAAGAACCCGGCCTCCCCCTCATTGGTCGCGTTGCCGCCGGTGAACCGATTTTAGCCGAACAGCATATCGAAGGTACATATCATGTTGATCCTGCAATGTTTAAACCACAAGCGGATTTTCTGCTCAAAGTGTATGGGCAATCCATGAAAGACATTGGTATTTTAGATGGCGACTTACTAGCAGTGCATAGCACAAAAGATGTGCGCAATGGTCAAGTTGTGGTTGCTCGTATTGAAGATGAAGTGACAGTAAAACGCTTAGAGCGTAAAGGTTCGATGATTTACTTGCACGCTGAAAACGAAGAATTTGCCCCAATTGTCGTAGATTTAACCCAACGTCCGCATTTTGAAATCGAAGGTATCGCAGTCGGCATTATTCGTAATAATGCTTGGATGTAAAAACGTCCAAGGGGAAAAAACACTGAAAAAAATGACCGCACTTTTATTGCAAAAACTCGGATTCCGTGTATAATTTGCGCCCTCAGTCACGTCCGAATAAGTTCCTTGCTTCCACAAGATTGGTGACTGGTCTTAACGTTGGAGGCTGATTAACCCGTAAGGAGCAGTAATGCGTCACTACGAAATCGTGTTTATGGTCCACCCGGATCAAAGCGAGCAAGTACCAGGGATGATTGAACGTTATACCGGTTCTGTAAAAGAAGCCGGCGGTCAAATTCATCGCCTAGAAGATTGGGGTCGCCGTCAATTAGCATACCCAATTAACAAATTACATAAAGCACACTATGTGCTTATGAATGTAGAAGCGCCTCAACAAGTCATCGACGAGCTAGAAACGACTTTCCGTTATAACGATGCTGTATTGCGCAGCCTTGTTATTCACACTAAGCACGCCGTAACCGAAGCGTCCCCAATGGTTAAAGCAAAAGATGATCGTAAAGCTTTAACTGAAGTTGAATCCAACGATTTTGAGGATGCTGAAGAGTAATTTGAACATTGATAATCGTTTATCCATTATTGGTGTTGTCACTAATAATCCTAAACGACGCAAAAGCCCGAACGGAATCGAACATTGCCAATTTTTATTGGAACATCGTTCGAGCCAGCAAGAAGCAAATTTAATGCGACAAGCCTGGTGTAAAATGCCCGTTCAAATCAGTGGCAATCAATTAGTAGAAAAAACTCAAGGCATTACGGTCGGCAGTAAAGTATTAATTCTAGGTTTCTTAACCACCCATCAATTAAATAATGGGTCAACACAATTAGTCCTACATGCCGAGCAAATCGAATTTATAGATTAGGAGACTAGCCAAATGGCACGTTATTTCCGTCGTCGTAAGTTCTGCCGTTTCACAGCGGAAAATGTTGTTGAAATCGATTACAAAGATATCGCTACATTAAAGAACTACATTTCTGAAAGCGGCAAAATTGTACCAAGCCGCATTACCGGTACTCGTGCGAAGTACCAACGCCAATTAGCTCGCGCAATCAAACGCGCACGTTATTTAGCGTTATTACCTTACTCTGATACACATCATCACTAAGAAGGGGAAGGTCAAATGCAAGTAATTCTTTTAGATAAAATTGCACACTTAGGTAAAGTGGGCGATCAAGTCAATGTGAAATCTGGTTTCGCACGTAACTACTTAATCCCACAAGGTAAAGCAGTTATGGCAACCAAAGCAAACATTGAACATTTCGAAGCACGCCGTGCAGAATTAGAAGAAAAAGCAGCTCAAGCATTAGCTGCAGCTGTTGACCGCGCAGCACGCTTAGAAGCATTAGGTTCTGTAACCATCGCGTCTAAAGCGGGTGACGAAGGTCGTTTATTCGGTTCTATCGGTACTCGTGACATCGCTGATGCAATCACTGCAAAAGGCGTTGAAGTGGCGAAAAGTGAAGTGCGTTTACCAAACGGTTTAATCCGTACGCTTGGTGAACATGAAGTGACTTTCCAATTCCATGGTGAAGTCTTCTCTCACTTAAACGTTGTTATCGTTGCTGAATAATTCAGTTTTACGAAAAAAAGCCCGGTTTAATGCCGGGCTTTTTATATCGGCGTTATCACAAGTTTGATTCCGGTCATGTTTAAAAACGATGAATCATCCAAAATGAAATTTAAGCAAAGCGGATTGTCCGGATAAAAACTTCCTTGTTTCCAATAAAAACGGTATAATTCGCACCGAATTTTCATATGAGATCCCACCAACAGATGCCGGCGGGAAAACCGATTAATTATTTTAGAGGATAAAATGGCAAAAGAAGATTGCATTGAAATGCAAGGTACAATTCTGGAAACCTTACCAAACACCATGTTTCGCGTTGAGTTAGAAAACGGCCATGTGGTAACTGCACATATTTCGGGCAAGATGCGTAAGAACTATATTCGTATTTTAACCGGTGATAAAGTCACCGTAGAAATGACACCCTACGATTTAAGCAAAGGCCGCATCATTTTCCGTAGCCGTTAATGTTCGCCTCACCGAATCAACAAAAACACCGGATATTCTCCGGTGTTTTTGTTTTTTAAGTTGTTGGATATTGCATCTTTTTCAAAATACGACGCTGAACAAATCCACCCAAGAAATGTAGCAAGAAAAAGACCGCACTTAGAATAAATAAAGGAGTATCACCTAATACGGCATAAGGCGTTTTGCCTTCTGTCGGCGCGATCTTATGCGTAAGTACGGTTTCCACAAATTGTGGTGCTTGCGCCA
The DNA here is from genome assembly GCF_000466335.1 of Aggregatibacter sp. oral taxon 458 str. W10330. Classification (NCBI taxonomy): domain Bacteria; kingdom Pseudomonadati; phylum Pseudomonadota; class Gammaproteobacteria; order Pasteurellales; family Pasteurellaceae; genus Aggregatibacter; species Aggregatibacter sp. oral taxon 458. The sequence goes on from NZ_KE952627.1 coordinate 50,597, forward strand.
CGATTTCCCCTTGTGCATTAATAAATGCGGTAACACCTGTGTTCGTGGCACGAATGACAGGCTTACCAAACTCTAATGCTCGCATTTGTGCCATTTGCAAATGTTGCCATGGGCCAATGGAATTGCCGAACCACGCATCATTAGAAATGGTTAAAATGAAATTGGAATCCGCTACCTTATTTTTCTGTAACTGCGCACCCAAAATAATTTCATAACAAATCGCCGCTGTGAAATTAACATTTTTGGCTGAGAGTGGTTTTTGAACAAAATCACCACTTTGAAAAGCTGACATCGGCAAATTAAACACTGTTCCAAGCGGACGTAAAAGGTTTTCTAACGGTACATACTCGCCAAACGGCACTAAATGATGTTTATTATAGCGGTTAGGCGTTTTTAGCTCATAAGGCATCGCTTTATTACCAACTACCGCAATAGAATTGAATAATTTACCCACAGACTCATCACGATAAATCGTTCCAATCATCACTTCTGTATTCGTTTTTTCCGCTATGGATTGGAGCATTTGGAAAAATGGTTGGATATTATTTTCATAAGTAGGAAATGCCGCTTCCGGCAAAATAATTAAATCTGTTTTCCCCAAATTATCGCCAATCAATCGTCCATACTTTTCCATGGTTTGAGACAAATAATTCGGATCCCATTTTAAATTTTGCTCAATATTGCCTTGAACTAAGGTGATATTCACGGCTTTTTCAGGGATGTCTTGCACATATTTTGCTTTGGACGTATAGCCGGCAAGCAAAGCAACAACGGCTAGAATCAAGACATTCGCCACCACCATCGTGATCTTGCGTGGTGCGCTTAGCCATGCAAAAACGCCATTAAAAATGACCGCACTCACAAACATCGTAAAAAATGTTAATCCGGTAACACCAAAAATCGGTGCAATGCCTGCAAAAGGACTCTCAATCTGCGTATAGCCAAACTGCAACCAAGGAAAACCGGTGAAGACCCAACCGCGCAGGAATTCCGTAAACGTCCACAATACCGGATACATCACTGCTCGTTGCACTTGCAGACGACGTACCAAATAGGCAAATAGGAGCGGATATAAAGATAAATAGGCTGCCAACACAACCACTAAGAAATAGCTTACCACCAGAGGTGCATCGCCGAATTGATGAATACTGACGTGCAACCAATTGACGCCAAATGTGAAAAAACCTAAGCCCCATAAAAAGGCAGAAAAAAGTGCGGTGGATTTTTGTGGCGTTTTTATTGCCCAAATTAATCCTAATAAGGAAACATAAGATAGCGGCCAGTAATTGAAAGGTGCGAAGGCAAATACGCCAATAACACCGGAAAATAGTGCGATAAGGTAAGTTAAGTATTTATTCATCACGCAAATGGCGTACGCCTCCCAGCATACACCCCTAATATGTTGTTATTGAATGAAATAAACGGCACGCGTTAGAAAAGCGCGTGCCATCGTTAAAGATATAATGAAAAATCAAGTTAAAATGAAAACTATTCGATAATCTCTTCTGTTTTTTCCTTCTCCGGCAGGTGTTCATCCGGCACGGTAACACGCAACTGGATAATGCGTCGGCTGTCGGCAGACGTCACTTTAAAGTGGAGATTTTCCAACGTAATTTCTTCGCCACGTTTCGGTAAATAACCAAAGGCCTGCATAATCAATCCACCGATAGTATCCACTTCTTCGTCAACAAATTGCGTGTTAAATTGCTGATTAAAATCATCAATATCCGTCAACGCGCGCACAGCATAAGTGTGACGGGAAAGCTGACGAATATCTGCCACATCTTCTTCATCAAATTCGTCTTCAATGTCTCCGACAATTTGCTCTAATACGTCTTCAATGGTAACTAAACCTGAGACGCCACCAAATTCATTCACGACAATGGCCATGTGGAAACGTTCGGAGCGGAAATCTTTTAGCATTCTGTCCACACGTTTACTTTCCGGCACAATCATTGTCGGGCGAATAACATCAAGCAGATTAAATTCTTCTGCACTGGCACGTAAATATTTCAACAAATCTTTGGCGTGCAAAATGCCGACAATATTGTCGCGATCATCTGCGTCTTTAATCACCGGAAAACGGGAATGCGCTGATGCAATAATGACATCCAAACAGGAATCTAAATCCTGCTCCGCTTCAATAAAGACAATTTGAGAACGCGGGATCATGATATCACGCACGCGCAATTCGGCGATTTCCATCACGCCCTCAATCATTTCGCGGGTATCTTGATCGATTAAATCGTTTTGTTCGGAATCACGAATAACTTCCACTAAGTCTTCACGATTTTTCAGTTCGCCTTGGAAAAAGCGCCCGAAAAGAGATTGGAAAAAGGATTGTTTACTGGCTTCAGGTTGATTGCTCGAGTGTTCTTCGTTCATAAAAAATTTAATCATTACCGTCGGATTGACGAATAAAAAGTACCATATTTACATTCAAAGCGCAAAAATAAGCATAAAGTTCGGTGATTTTTTATAAGAAATTTGTCCTAGGTCACAAATTCATTTAAACATTCCGCATGCTCCCTCTACGCTTACCTTGCTTGTTTAATTTGCCATTTAATCCACACACGAATTTAGCGTAACGCGCGTTCAACTTCTGCCGCTTTAATTAAAAACGCTTTACGTTCTGCTGTGGTCATACTGCTGCTAGCGCCGGGAAGTTTTACCGTAATCGGATTGACCGGACGCCCGTTAATATGAAATTCATAGTGCAAGTGCGGTCCTGTTGACCCGCCGGTATTCCCCGATAGCGCAATTCTTTCCCCTTTTTTGACCGTTTGTCCTGCTTTCACTAAAGGACGGCTCAAATGCATATAAACGGTTTGGTATTCACGCGAATGTCGAATCACCACATAACGGCCGGCACCACGGGCTTGATAAGCAATTTTTTCTACTGTGCCATCTGCCGGCGCAATCACCGGTGTGCCTGTCGGCATAGCGAAATCTACCCCCTTATGCGGAGCAATTCGACCGGTAATCGGGTGGCGGCGAACAGGGTTAAACGGTGAGGAAATCCGTGCTTGACGTTGCAATGGGTAACGCGCAAAACCTCTGCCTAAGGTTTCACCTTGGCGATTATAATAACGCCCGTTATCAGCTTGGATCGCATAATAGCTCTTACCGTTACTGATAATGTGAATCGCCTCCACATTTCCCTGACCGGTGAGCTTGCCATCTAAATATTCACGAGAGACCAAAATGGAAATTTTTGTGCCTTTACTTAGCTGTTTTAGGCTCACTTGCCACTGCAAGGCGGAAAATAACTGATAAATTTGGCGACTTTCCAGTCCCATGCTCTTCAAACTATTCACAAAAGACGTTTCCATGCTACCGCGTAAAACATCCCGCTTCCATGTGCTTTTCTTTTCGATAATTTGTCGTTTAAATTGTCCGCTTGCTTGCAATTCGTAAGTATGCTCTTTCTTTTGAGAAACAAGCCAGTTCAAATATTCTAATTTTCCATCATTATCCAAAATCCAGTAAAACTGTTGCCCTGCCTGTAAATGCTTTAATTCGGGATAGGCTTCGGTCAACTGCTTGCCGGTCTCATCATCTAATCCGGAAAGCTCCAAGACATCCTTTAATGTCTCCCCTTTCACAACGGTGTGGCTGAATTGTTCTTTAATCCGAATAGCCTGATCGGCTACATCTAAAATATTCGCCACCGCATCTTTAGCATCATTCGGCAACCCCTCTAATCCATCAAATTCATCATGGGTTGTGACTTCTTCCGCTTCATCATCTTGCCCAAGGTCGTCCTCATAAGAGGTTGCATTATTATCTTCGGTATTCAACCCACGAGTATCCGCAAGAATTTGTGAGGATTGCAAGGTTTCATTCGCAAATGAGGTCGTATAGGCAGATGCGGGATAGAGTGCATCAGCGAGAATGTCTTGAAATTGATTTGTGCTTGAAGTGAGATCATTCGTCATGGAAGAATCAAGATGAAGAGGATAAGCCATGGTTTCCGCTTTATCGGAAGCACTGTCGTTTAAGCGTAAAAAAACACCAAGCGCAATTGAGCAAATCGCAATAAAAAAAATAACGGCTTTTATACGAGATTTTCTTTTACGGCGATCTCTAGCCAACATAATATACTGCACAGCACCAACTTCCTTTACAACAAACCCTTCATCAGAATAGTAGTTACGACCACATGAATAAAAAAAAATTCATCAAAACATAAATTAAAATGAATCTCGTCATTATACACGGAAATTTGCGTTCAACTTGTTAAACTTCAAAAAATAAGTTATTTTTAGCGCAATTTTTCCTCAAAACAAAATGCCAAAATTCATATGCAAATCAATGCAATTAAATTGCCTTTAGTTGAATTAAAAAATATTAATGTGAAATACGGGCAACACGTGGCGTTAAGCAACATTAACTTGACGGTTTATCCCAACTCCATTATTACCATTGTCGGTCCAAACGGTGGAGGTAAATCGACCTTATTGAAAGTCTTGCTAAAATTGCAACAGCCCACGTCAGGTCAAGTCATTTATAACAAACATATTCATATTGGCTATGTGCCGCAAAAAATCCATTTGGATCATAATCTTCCCATCACTGTGGAGAAATTTTTATCCCTAAAAAAAGGCATTGGACAACAAGACATTCAAGAAGCAATGACGCGCTTGTCGATTACCCATTTAATGCACAACAGTATGCAAAAGCTCTCCGGTGGCGAAATGCAACGGGTGCTATTGGCGCGAGCGATGTTAAATAAACCGAATTTATTGGTCTTGGATGAACCGACTCAAGGGGTGGATATGACCGGTCAGGCAGAACTCTACCAGCTGATCAATCAAACCCAAAAGCAACTTAATTGCGCCATTTTAATGGTATCCCATGACTTACATATTGTGATGGCAGACACCAATGAAGTGCTTTGTGTCAATCAGCATATTTGCTGTGCCGGCACGCCGGAAACCGTGTCTAATGACCCGACGTTTATTCACTTTTTTGGCGATCAATTTTCTAAAAACATTGCAGTTTATACCCATCATCACAATCATCGTCATGATATGCATGGGGATATCTGCAACATGGAACCCAAACACTCCCACGCAAGGTAATATGATGTTTGATATTCTTTTTCCCGCTTGGCTTACAGGCATGATACTTTCGCTCATCACCGCGCCCCTCGGTGCTTTTGTCGTTTGGCGAAAAATGGCTTACTTTGGCGATACCCTGTCCCACTCTGCCCTCCTTGGCGTGGCATTGGGTATTTTCCTGCAAATTAATCCGTATATCGCCATTCTCATACTGACCCTATTGCTTTCCGTTGCGATGGTTTGGTTGGAAAACAACACGCAATTTTCCGTCGATACGCTACTTGGCATTATCGCCCACAGTTGTCTTTCAATCGGCGTGGTAACCGTCGGCTTACTGCAAAATGTGCGGGTAGATTTAATGTCCTATTTATTCGGCGATCTGCTTTCCATTAACTACGAAGACTTAATTTATATCGGCATAGGTGCTGTCATCGTGCTTGCCACATTATGCTATTTTTGGAAACCACTCATTTCCACCACCATCAGTCCTGAACTGGCACAAGTGGAAGGCATTAACGTAAAAAGAATGCGCTTTATTCTAATGATCCTCACCGCATTAACCATTGCGTTAAGTATGAAATTTGTCGGTGCTTTGATTATTACCTCGTTGCTTATTATTCCTGCCGCCACCGCCAAACGCTTTGCCCGCACACCGGAAAGCATGGTTGTCATCGCCAGTATCATCAGCATGATTGCTGTCTCCATGGGCTTAACCTTATCCGCCTATTACGACACCGCCGCCGGTCCCTCAGTGGTAATCTGTTCTACTTTCTTATTTTTATGTGCATTACTGAAAAAAGAGCAAAACTAAAAATCGCCCCAAAAATGACAGCACTTTGATCGGCAACCTATTCTTATTTTCTCTGCGCATGATGCTTCTCATGCACGAAAGATACGGTTTTGCGATAGGGATCGCAAAATCACATCGTAAGCTTTCCTTTTGATGATTTCACTGGCTAAAGTGCGGTCAAAAAAAGGAACGTTTATGCAAAAGGGATTCACCTTATTGGAAAGCTTGATTGCACTGCTTGTGATAAGTATTCTGTTAACATTGGCACTGCCTACATGGCAACACTATCGCCAACAGTCAATTTTGCAGAAAGAGCAACAAAAGCTGTATATCTTTTTACGCCAAATTCAAGCGCGGGTAGAAAATTCATCGGACATTTGGTTTTTAATTGCCAATCGTCATCAAACGACGGGACGTTGGTGTCTCACGGCGCAAATTAAGCACGATAAGCTATGTGATTGCTTAAACCCACAACATTGCCCCACGGAAGTTTCCGCCTATTTTTATTTTCCCGCCTTTGAAGACACTTTGTTAATCAGCAAACGCTACTACCCTTTTGAAATTACAAGGTTAAGCGGCATTCGCAACACAGCGTCCACCGCCTGTTTTGTGTTACAAGCCAACCATCAACGAACCCTCTTTTCATTTTTTAATGTGGGCAGTCTGAAATTAAAAGATAACCAATCCTTAAGTGCTTGTGTGAATGATGAAGAATAGCATGACGTTAAAACAAAAATGTGTTTCAGGGCAAAGCTTGGTGAGTTTAATGCTTTCGATATCCCTTTCTTCGTTTTTATTCTTGGTGATTTTGCAGTTTTATAGCCAGCATCAACAGCAAAATCAGGAAATGCTTTTGCGTCTGCAGTTACAAACGGAGCTACAACGTGTGATTCAGCTCATCGGAAAAGATTTAGCGCGTGCAGGGTTTCGCGCGGTGAGTGAAAAATTAGCCCAAAACAATTTGTCCTTATTTGAACAACCGAATCCGCCTTCGGCAATCACTATCGCACAAATGGAGACAGAAAATAGCAATAGCTGTGTTCTCTTTTTCTATGATCTGAATGTGAATGGCTGTATTGGCGGACGATACAAAGGCAATACCTGTCTTGCAAACGAGAAAAATGCCACCAAAGAAATTGAACGTGAATTATTCGGTTATCGACTCAATAAGAAAATGGTAGAAACCCGTTTAACCTATAAAAGTGCGGTCAAACAAAATTGCAGTTTTGAAGATTGCCAACGTTATACCCAACAATCTGCCTGTAATCACGGCGGCTGGGTGGATTTGTTAGATGAAAAAGAATATGAAATTTCTGATTTCACTTTTACTTGGTTAGCGGAACAAAAAGGCGTTGAAGTGCGTTTAATGGGAAATTTAAAACAGAATAAAAAAATCACCTACGAAACCGCCATCGTTGTGCCCTTATTAAACCGAGAAGAACCATGACAACACCCCAACGCGGCATCATGACCCTCACCTTACTGATATTACTCAGCGGATTTTTGCTGATTGCCATGCTGTTTAACGATGATCTCCTGCGTTTATATTCCGCCATTGCCGCTCAGCGGCATCGGTATGTGGAACAACAGCTCACCTTGCAACAACTTAGCGTGCATGAGAAAAAAACGCGCTGTGAACAGCTTTCCACGCAAGAAAACGGTGATACGTTTCTCTTGACATTTCGGCTGGAGAATAATCCATTTGCCGATGGCTTAAGCCATTATGCGTGGTGTCAACGGGATAAGTTATTTCAAAAGCAACCGGTGCGAAACCAACATGAAAAATTGTTTGACCAGTTTATTTCCAAAGAAGGGCTTGCGCTTTTTCGTCAACAATTACAGTCTCCACCGCTAATTTTAAGCAAGTCGTCGCCTGCGGCATTGTATTGGTTCACGGCAAATGAAACCGACTGGGAGATTAACAAAAATGTGAATGCGGTGATTGTCGCCGAAGGCGATTTACACATTCGAGGGCAAGGTAAAATTAGCGGTTCGATCATTACCAAAGGGCGATTGACGTTAGATGAAAATATTAAAGTGACTTATTCCAAAAGTACGGTTACTCAGATCGTGCAACAATACAGCCGTTGGCGCTTAGCAGAGAAGAGTTGGTATGATTTTGTCGTTCCCAAAAATTAATCAGAAAGGCATGAGCTTGCTGTCCTTGTTAGTGACCTTATCTATATTCAGCGGGCTTTTCCTCACGTTTAACCAATGGGGAAATTTACAACGCAAAAGTGCGGTGGAAATTTATCAACGTTTTCAAGCCATTCAAATTGCTGAGAATCAACATCAACGGCATTTTCTTGGGTTGCCTTGTGAATCGAACGTGCTACAGAATCAAATTCGTTTTCGCGTTACGTGCACGCAAAATCAGGTCACGGTGAAATATCCTCGCGGTGAAATTAGTTTATAATAGCGCAACTTATATTTAGGCTTATTTCCGGAGGCGGCGTGTTTACTGTTTATCATTCGAATCAACTTGAGGTGCAAAAGGACATTCTCGTTGAATTAATTCAACGTCAACCGCTGAGCAATCCATTACAGCCGGAAACCGTGCTGGTGCAAAGTCCGGGCATGGCACAATGGTTACAGTTACAAATCGCTGAGCAAAAAGGCATTGCAGCAAATTTTGCGTTTCCGATGCCCGCCAGTTTTATTTGGCAACTTTATGCCGAAAACTTGCCTGATGTGGCGCAAAGTAATCAGTTTAATAAAAATGCCATGATGTGGCGCTTGATGCGTTTAATTCCTCAATATTTAGAGCAAGAGGCTTTCCATCCTTTACGCCATTATCTGGCGCACTCTGTTCAATCGGAGCAATTTAAACTCTACCAACTTGCCGGAAAGATCGCGGATTTATTCGACCAATATTTGGTTTACCGCCCGGACTGGATTGCCGCTTGGGAAGCGAACCAAGAGGCAGATATTCATCATCAAATTGAAGCTCAATCCAATTTCAATAATGATCGTTTATCGGCACAGATTGAACAAAATATCGCATGGCAGGCAAGCTTGTGGCGGGCTTTAGTGCAGGCGGTAAAAACAGAAACCGGATTGGATTTGGTACAACACCGAGCGCATTTACACCAATTATTGTTAGAAAAACTCCGTAAAAATCGACCGCTCTTTTTACCGGAACGTCTTTTCATTTTCGGTATTCCGGCGTTGCCGAAAGCCTATTTAGAAATTTTTCAAGCCATTAGCCAATATTGCGATGTGCATCTGTTCTTCAATAATCCTTGCGAGGAATATTGGGGCGACATTGTGGATCCAACATTTGTTGAAAAATTAGCACTACGCACTCGTACCGATTATTTCAACCAGGTTAATAAACCGTTGTTATCCGCAGAACAAATTGCGCAGGCTGAGCAGCAATGGGAAGTGACCTATGCACAAGAAAAATTGCAAGTCGGCAACCCATTGTTGGCTTCATGGGGAAAATTGGGACGCGATTTTTCTTATTTATTAACGCAGTTGGAACCGAATGAGATTTCTGCCTATGCGGAGATTGAACCGAAGAATTTATTGAGTCAAATTCAACATCAGATTTTGCACCTTATACCGAGTGGCAGTGAGCCGTTAAACTATCAAGAAAATGACCGCACTTTAACCTTCCATTCTTGTCACAGCACGATGCGGGAAGTGGAAGTCTTGCAGGATTATCTGCTGCATTTATTACAAGAAAATCCCCATTTGACCCCAAAAGACATCATCGTGATGGTGGCGGATATTGATAAATACACGCCTTATATTCGCGCGGTTTTCGGGCAACATGCTACGCCGCAAACTGCCATTCCATTTTCTATTTCAGATAACAAATTATCGGAAAATGATGTGGTTATTGCCGGTTTCCTCTCTTTATTGCAGCTCAAAGAAAGTCTTTTCAGTGCAGAAGACGTGTTGGCGCTGTTAGATGTGCCGGCAATACGCCAACGCTTTAATATTGAATTGCAGGATTTGGCGCAAATTCGAGATTGGGTGAAAAATGCCGGCGTGCGTTTTGGTTTAGAGAAACAAAGTGAAGAACCTCATGGTGAGGTGCAAAGCAACTATAATTCCTGGCAAGCCGGTTTGGAACGTATGTTGTTGGGGTATGCCTTACGGGAAGAAAATGGTATTTGGCAAGACAGTCTTGGATTGGACAACAGTTTCGGCTTAAAAGGTCAGCTGGCAGGGCAACTGGCTGAATTTATCGCCGCATTATCAGATTGGTTCAAAACGTTGCAACAGCGCTATTCCGTGGCGCAATGGCAACAACATTTGTTGACCTTAACGGATCGTTTCTTTGCCGCGACAACGGAAACCGAAGAAACCTTATTTTATATTAAAGACGTGATTCAGCAATTTGCAGAACAGTTACAGGACGTGCATTTTGACGAGCGCTTGGCCGTTGATGTTGTGGCGGATGTCATGAGTGGTGCGTTAGAAGAAAACCCAAATCACTACCGTTTTTTAGCCGGCAAAGTGAATTTCTGCACGTTGCTGCCGATGCGTTCTATTCCGTTTAAAGTGGTCTGCCTGCTCGGTATGAATGACGGTGAATACCCACGTCAACAGCCACCAAATAGTTTTGACTTAATGCAGTATCACCGCATTAAAGGCGACCGTGCGCGCCGTGATGATGATCGTTACTTGTTCCTTGAGGCTTTGCTGTCTGCGCAAGAATATTTGTATATCAGCTACATCGGACGTTCTATTTCAGACAATCAAGAACGTGAGCCCTCCGTATTGGTGAGCCAGTTGTTGGATTACATCGTGGAAAATCTGCCGGATGAAGGCAAGGATTGGCGGGCATTGCTGGTGCAACAACACGGCATGACGGCATTCAGTCGAAAAAACTTTGAAAAAAACGACCGCACTTTTAGCCCTTCTTTTGCGCAACAATGGTTGCCTTTGGTGAATTCGCAATCCAATCAGGCATTGTCGGATTTCATTCAACCGACAATAGCGCAGGAGGGTTTCGAACAAGAAACAGAGATTGAATTTTCTCGTTTGGTGGCGTTTGTGAAAAATCCGGTGAAATTTTTCTTTGAGCGTCGCCTTGGTGTGAATTTTTCCGAACAGGAAGAAAGTATCGCCGACAGTGAAAATTTCGTTTTGAATAATGGCTTAGAGAAATACCTGATTCATGCGGACTTGGTCGATGTCGATGAACACCAAATTGACGCGTTTTTTGATCATTTAAAGGTGAAAGGCGTATTGCCAAGAGGCGAATTTGCGACACTCTATGCCCATAAATTATTGGATGAAGTGGAAGAATTTAAACACTATATTGCCGATTATGTGGAACAAACGCCACAAAACCGTTTTGTACAAATGACCTTGCCAACGGCATACGGTAATATCACCTTATCAGGCAATATCTCCCATTTATATGGCGACCCGTTACAGCGTGTGACTTGGCGCATGGCAACAGTCAAAGACAAAGATCGTATTGAAGCTTGGTTATATCATTTATTGTTGTGTGCCACGCAGCCACAGCCGACGGAATCCATTTTTCAAGGCAAGGACAAACGCGAGATCTTTCAAGTGGTGTCTCAACAGGATGCCCTTACGCAACTGCAAATTTATGTAGAAAGCTATTTAGCCGGGCTGTCGCAATTACAACTGATTCCAACACAGGGCATAGAGGCATACCTAAAACAGATTGTTCACGAAGATGAAGTGGGTGTTGATAAGTGTTTAGCACAGTTAATAAAAATTGCTGAAGGGGATGATTATTCCCGTGGCGATTTATATTGGCAACGCGTGCTGGTACAAACGCAGGAATTGGACTTGGCGTGGATAAATCAGCAGGTGAAAGCGTGGTTTGTGCCAATGTTGCAAGCGATTAAGAGGGAAAAATAGTCTTATAAATAGGCCGCCATGACCACGGCATTTTCCCGTTTCCCATCTGCTGTCGGATAATAGTTTTTGCGGATATCCACTTGATTAAAGCCCAGCGAATCATAAAGCGCTTGGGCTTTTTTATTGGATTCACGCACTTCTAACCACAATGTCAAAATGCCTTTTTGTCTGAGTTGGGTGATGAGCTCGTTTAAGAGCTGTCGTCCGAGTCCCAAGCCTTGTTTTTGCGGATCGATAGCAATATTAAACAGGGTGGCTTCATCTAACACGGTCTGACAAATAGCAAATCCGTAAATCTGATGTCCTTCGACGATCTTTAAATTGAGATAACGCTCGCCTTGGTTATTTTTCAGCGTACCTAAACTCCAAGGCACGGCGTGAGCAGCCTGCTCAATGGCATAAAGTGCGTCAAAATCTTGTGCTTCAATTGGCGAAATAGTTATCACGACAGATCCTTGTTATGCGGCATTGATGGAAGGGGATTGTTGAATGGTTTGCCAAAATTGACGTTTTGCCTGCGGATTTTGTTTAAATTCCTCAAGATCACCTGACTGCCACACATTTAACGGTTGTGGGAGAGATAAAGTGCGGTCATTTTCCGAGGTGTTTTGAGAAAGCAACCAATAACTAACTTTATGGTTAACTTGCAAATAAGCAAGCTGTTCAAAGGTGATGTTTAATACTTGCTCGCTATCCAGTGTCAAGCTGCGTAACACATCCTGCACAACAGGTTGTTGCAATAGATTTTGCTGACTGATGATCACCAGACGAATATGCTCGGCGACAGTGATATTCATTGCGCCTTTCAACGCTTCCGGGCGCACTAACTGCCATTGGCTAATGCCCATTTGTTGCAGTAATACATCTCGACGGGAGTAGGGTTGGCGCGTTTCTTGCATATCTAAAATCAATTCAATCCAGTATAATGGGCGCCCATTTTAACCAATAAGGCAGAGGATTAATAGCGTGATTTGTGCAGAAAGCGAAGTGTTGGAACGACATTTAGATTTTTTAACGGGGAAATCATTATTGCTTACCGGCGCGGTGAACGATGAGTTTCTTTCCGATTTACGACGCCAAGGTTTTAACGCCCGCGCTTGGAGTTGGTATTTTGATTACTCCAACCGAGAAAATCAAAAGCAACAAAGTGCAGTGGATTTTTCCCTCGAATTTCAACGCGAAGCCGATTTGATCCTGTTTTATTGGACGAAGAATAAGCAGGAATGCCATGTCCAATTAATGCAAATACTTGCCAAAAGCCCGGAGGGACAAGAAATTCTCATTGTCGGCGAAAATCGCAGCGGTGTGCGTTCTGCCGAAAATATGCTTGCGGACTTCGGCTATATTCACAAAATCGACTCTGCCCGTCGTTGTAGTTTGTATCATTTTCAGCTAAAAAATCCACCGCACTTTGAGCTGAATTCCTTCTGGAAATCCTACCAATCACCACAACTTGCCGATGTCACCGTATATGCGTTGCCTGGCGTCTTCAGCGCCGCCGAACTGGATGGCGGCACCGCATTATTGTTGTCCACGTTAAAAAATGTGTTGGGCGATGTACTGGATATCGGTTGTGGCGCCGGCGTGATTGGCAGTTACATTCAAAAACATCATCCGAAAACCAAGCTTGTAATGACGGATATTCACGCCATGGCGCTTGAATCGGCACAGCGAACGTTGCGAGAAAATCAGTTGCAAGGCACGGTGCTGGCAAGCGATGTGTTCTCTCATGTGGAAGGAAAATTTGACCTAATCATTTCTAATCCGCCGTTTCATGACGGCATTGATACCGCCTATACCGCCGTTAATGAATTGATTAAACAAGCAAAATGGCATCTTAAAACCAGCGGTGAATTGCGGATTGTGGCGAATGCGTTCTTGCCTTATGCCGACTGGCTGGATCAACATTTCGGCAGCCATGAGGTATTGGCGAAAAATAACAAATTTAAGGTGTATTCAGTGCGCGGATGAGTGAATCCTGCACTAAATTTTGCTGGCTCGGCAAAACCCTTTTAGCTAGAATTCTACCTATTATTTACTACTTCGGGAAAAGACTATGAACTTTCCTAAAATTGCGCAGCAAGTCATTGAGAAACTTGGTGGAAAAGAGAATATTGCAACCGCCGCACATTGCGCTACACGTTTGCGTATTGTATTGCACGACGAAAGCAAAGTGGACAAGGAAGGTGTTGATAACATTGAAGGTGTTAAAGGTCAGTTTGCCGTAGCAGGACAATATCAAATTATTTTTAGTTCCGGCACGGTGAATAAAGTCCACGCTGAATTAACCAAATTGCTGGGCATCGGCGATGTGAGTAAAGCGGAAGTGGCTGAAGCGGCAGGCGGTAATCAAAGTTTGTTGCAACGTTTGGTGAAAGGTTTAGCGGATATTTTCGTGCCGATCATTCCGGCCATCGTGGCAGGCGGTTTGTTGATGGGTATTTACAGCATGCTCACCGCTAAAGGGTTCTTTGTAGATGAACCAGTGTCATTGACATGCATCCTGAACTCAAAGATTTAGTGGATTTCATTAACACCATTGCGAACGCACCATTTGTATTCTTGCCCGTATTGCTTGGTTTCTCCGCCACCCGTAAGTTTGGCGGAAATCCATTCCTTGGGGCTGCATTAGGGATGTTATTGGTTCACCCTGCACTGGCTGACGGTTGGAACTATGCTTTAACGCTAGCTGAAGGCAAAATCCAATATTGGAATGTGTTTGGTTTGCAAATTGAACGTGTAGGCTATCAAGGCACTGTGATCCCAACCTTAATTTCCGCTTGGGTGTTGGCAACGTTAGAAAAAACGTTTCGTAAATTTGTGCCGTCTTATCTAGATAACCTGATTACCCCGTTATTTTCCTTATTTATCGCGGGCTTCTTGGCGTTTACTCTTATCGGCCCAATCGGACGTGAAGCAGGTTCATTAATCGCGGCAGGGTTAACCTGGTTATATGACACATTAGGTTTTATCGGCGGTGCTATTTTCGGTACCTTCTACGCACCAATCGTGATTACCGGTATGCACCAAACCTTCATTGCGGTGGAAACCCAATTATTGGCGGAAATGGCACGCACCGGCGGTACCTTTATTTTCCCAATTGCGGCAATGTCTAACATTGCGCAGGGCGCCGCCTGTTTGGGCGTGGCATTCGCGTTAAAAGATCCAAAAGTTCGCGGCTTGGCCATTCCTTCCGGCATTTCTGCGTTGCTGGGTATTACCGAGCCGGCCATGTTCGGGGTGAACTTGCGTTATCGCCAAGCCTTTATCGCTGCCATGATTGGCTCCGGTCTGGCGAGTGCCTTCATTGCTTTCTTTAACGTAAAAGCCATTGCTCTTGGTGCGGCAGGTTTCTTAGGTATTCCGTCGATTAAGCCTGATAGCCTTGCGATATATAGCATTGGTATGGCGATTTCCTTTATTGTGGCGTTCAGCCTTTCCACGATTTTAGTGAAACAGGCACAAGCCAAAGCTTAACAATAAAAAAATAGGCAACACCTCAAAAGATGTTGCCTATTTTTTTAGATCCAATTATCCATAAAAACCACCGCACTTTTCATGATACTACCTATGAGAATCCGCCCTTGAGGGTATTTCAGGCTGGTTTTTAACGAACAGACTCAAGTGCGGTGGTTTTATGTCTATTTTTTACAGCAAGTATTGTAGGCTATTTGCCAATCACCTCTAATCCGCCCATGTAAGGACGTAAAACCTCCGGTACGGTAATTGAACCGTCAGCATTTTGATAGTTTTCCAAAACTGCCACTAAGGTACGACCCACGGCTAAACCGGAACCATTAAGGGTGTGCACCAAGCGAGTTTTCTTGTCGCCTTTTGAACGACAGCGTGCTTGCATACGGCGCGCTTGGAAATCCCACATATTGGAGCAAGAAGAAATTTCACGGTACGTATTTTGCGCCGGTACCCAAACTTCTAAGTCGTAAGTTTTGCAAGAACCAAAGCCCATATCACCAGTGCAAAGCAACACTTTACGATATGGCAAGCCAAGTAATTGTAAGACTTTTTCCGCGTGGCCGGTAAGCTCTTCCAACGCTTCCATAGATTTTTCCGGCTCTACGATTTGTACCAATTCCACTTTATCAAATTGGTGCATTCGAATTAAACCGCGTGTATCACGTCCGTAAGAACCGGCTTCAGAACGGAAACATGGCGTATGTGCGGTCATTTTTAACGGTAAATTTTCCGCTTCTAAAATGTCACCACGCACTAAGTTAGTAACCGGTACTTCCGCTGTCGGAATCAATGCATAAGTGCGTTGCACTTCATTTGGGTCTTGCCCTTCTAGCGGTTTCGTGTGGAATAAATCTTCACTGAATTTAGGTAATTGACCTGTGCCATAAAGCGTATCGTGGTTCACTAAATAAGGCACATAAGCTTCCGTATAGCCATGTTGTTCCGTGTGTAGATCCAACATAAATTGCGCGAGAGCACGATGTAATTTGGCAATTTGACCTTTCATCACCACAAAACGGGAACCGGTTAATTTCACCGCAGAAGCAAAATCCAAGCCTTGTAAATTTTCGCCTAACGCAACGTGGTCTTTTACCTCAAAATCAAATTCGCGTGGTTCACCCCAACGGGATACTTCCAAATTTTCAGTATCATCTTTCCCCAAAGGAACTTCATCAGCAGGAATATTCGGGATGTTCAAGGCAATGTCATTTAAGGCATTTTGTACTTTTTCTAACTCAACTTTACCCTGTTCTAATTCTGCTGCCATGTGGTCTACTTCTTCCAACAACGGCGCAATATCTTCTCCACGGGCTTTTGCCGCCCCGATCGCTTTAGAACGCGCATTACGTTCTGCTTGTAACGTTTCGGTTTTTACCTGTAAGGCTTTGCGTTGTTCTTCTAGTTGCGTGATATTTGCCACATCAAGCGTAAAGCCACGTTTAATTTTTAATTTTTCTGCAACTTCAGCCAAATTATTACGAAGTAAATTCGGATCGATCATACTGTTACCTTTCTTCTTCTGTTTATTAATACTGCGTTAAAAACTGTGTTTATTCTATATCGTATTCAACTAATAAACTAGCAAAAACATGGACTAAAGTGCGGTTGAAAATCACCGTGTTTTTTCTCATTGCCCGCTTTTTTACAGGTTAGGCGAGAAGTGAATCGTCGCTATACGTTAAAAAATACGCCGATAAAAGTTTGATGTAACGCAAAAATTTTCCTAATTCTACTACTTAATAAGTAGCCTTAATGTTAGACTGGTGCTGGTTTTCTCATCACCAAATGAAATTATTTTCTGGAGTATCTATGGAATTTCTCATGAATTTAAGTGAAGGCACGCAATTTGCGATTCAACTTGCGATCGTCTTAATCTGTTTATTCTACGGTGCCAAAAAAGGCGGTATCGCTCTCGGTTTGTTAGGCGGTATCGGTCTTATTGTGTTGGTGTTCGGCTTCGGCATTGAACCGGGTAAACCGGCAATCGATGTGATGTTAACCATCCTTGCGGTGGTGGTAACATCTGCAACGTTACAAGCCAGTGGTGGCTTAGATGTGATGTTGCAAATCGCAGAAAAATTACTGCGTAAAAACCCGAAATATGTCAGTATTCTCGCTCCGTTCGTTACCTGTACCCTCACTATTCTTTGTGGTACCGGACACGTGGTTTATACCATGTTACCGATTATTTACGATATCGCGATTAAAAACGACATTCGTCCGGAACGCCCAATGGCAGCTAGTTCTATCGCCTCACAAATGGGTATCATCGCTTCCCCGGTTTCCGTTGCGGTCGTCACCTTAACGGCTTTCTTAGTGAATGCACAAAACCATTTAGCCGGCTTTGACGGTTACTTAGACTTATTAAAAATCACTGTGCCATCCACCCTTTGTGGTGTTTTAGCTATCGGTATCTTCAGCTGGTTCCGTGGTAAAGATTTAGACAAAGACCAAGAATTCCAAGAAAAATTAAAAGATCCTGAATTCAAAAAATATGTGTATGGCGACAGCGCTTCCCTACTCGATAAAAAATTACCACAATCCAGCTGGAACGCAATGTGGATTTTCTTCGGTGCCATTTTAGTGGTTGCCTTATTAGGTTATTTCAAAGAATTGCGTCCATCTTTTGAGAAAAGCACACCGGCTCAAGTGGTTGAAGTGCTTTCAGGCGATAAAGCAGTCAAGAGCTTTAACGTGAAAGACGGCAAAATTCTTGCCGTAGCCAAAGACGGTAAAGTTGCGCTTGATGTTAAAGACAACAAAACCAAAGCAAAAACCGCTTATGACAGCGTTGAAATTTACGACGACAAAGGTACATTAACCCAAACTGTTGTTTTACAAGATAACAATGTGGTTATTACTGCCGGCGACAAAACAGAAACCATTGAAAACGCGACAATCGGCTTAAAAGACACGGTGAAGAAAAAAGTCACTTTAGGCATGGTTCACGTTATCCAAATCTTCATGTTATTGGCCGGTTCATTAATCATCATCTTTACAAAAACCGATGCCGGCAAAATCAGTAAAAATGAAATCTTCCGTTCCGGTATGATTGCATTAGTTGCCGTATTCGGGATTTCTTGGATGGCAGAAACCATGTTTACCGTCCATACACCGATGATGAAAGCGGCATTAGGGGACGTCGTAAAAGCGCACCCTTGGACTTATGCTGTAATGCTGCTATTAATCTCTAAATTCGTTAACTCCCAAGCGGCGGCATTGGTGGCATTCGTACCACTTGCATTAGGTATCGGTGTTGACCCGGCAATTATTCTTGCCTTCGCAGCGGCTTGTTACGGTTACTACATTTTACCAACCTACCCAAGCGACTTGGCAGCGATTCAATTTGACCGCTCCGGTACCACTCACATCGGTAAATTTGTCATTAACCACAGCTTTATTTTACCGGGCTTAATCGGTGTAATTACCTCCTGTATCTTCGGTTATATCTTCACAACCCTGTTTGGATACTTGTAATTTAGAGTAGATTGAATCCCAAATAACAATCCGCACGTAAAACGTGCGGTTTTTAGGCTCCCCTATAAGGGTCTATACTTCACAACCCCCTCAAGGGGCTTGTGAAAACCGGTCACCGTGTTTATTTTCATATCACTATTTTAGTGAATCGTAGCGTGCAACTTGTTGCACGAAATCATGAATGCCCGAAAGAGTTAAATAACGTTCCGTGCGTTATTTGGTCGTGCATCAAGATGCATGCTACACATAAAATCGTGAATTACGCATCGAGGTTAATCATTCGTGCAACAAGTTGCACGCTACGACGGGTAAATAATCCTCCTATAATGTTGAATTTCGGTTGTCAGCCTTATTCATTATATCGCGAGGATTTTTCTGTTCATCGCTTAAAGCTATTTGGCTCCATATACGTTGCGTATGGTTTAAGCCAGACTTTGGCTGGCTATAATAAACAAGGCTACTTCATGAGAAGTAGCCTTGTTTATGTCGATTAACTGATAAAACGTGATACAAAAAAAAGCTATATTTCATTGAAATATAGCTTTTAAGAAAATATTTTTTAAATCAAAACTTGAGCAGGAGCAACATAACCTTCCGGAACTTGTTGTTTGTCTTCAAAGGTGACAAATTCCCAAGCGTCTTGATTATCTAATACCGCTCTTAACAATTTATTATTTAAACCATGACCTGATTTGTAGGCTTTGAAATCACCAATGATGTTATAACCACACATATACAAATCACCGATCGCATCTAACATTTTGTGACGTACCAATTCATCTTTAAAACGCAAACCGTCTTCATTCAAAATGCGGTAATCATCAAGCACAATGGCATTATCCAAGCTACCGCCTAAAGCTAAGCCTTGGGATTGAAGGTATTCAATATCCTTCATAAAACCAAAGGTTCTGGCACGACTAATTTGTTGTACAAAAGCCTGTGCAGAAAAATCCAACACATAATTACGTACATTTTTGCTAATTGCCGGGTGATTAAAATCAATCGTAAAATCTAAACGGAAACCGTTATAAGGGGAGAACTCAGCCCATTTATCACCATCTTCTACGCGTACTTTTTGTTTAATCCGAATAAACTTCTTCGGTGCATTTTGTTCTTCAATGCCTGCATCAAGTAATAAATAAATAAATGGACTTGCACTACCATCCATAATTGGAATTTCCGGTGCATCTACTTCAACAATCACATTATCAATACCTAATCCAGCCAATGCGGCATTAAGATGTTCAACCGTTGAAATACGCACACCTTGTTCATTCACTAAGCAAGTACAAAGCATTGTATCACGCACTGAATTTGCGTTAGCCGGGAATGTCACCGGCGGATTCAAATCAGTACGGCAATAGACCACCCCAGTATTCGGCATTGCCGGGCGCAAAATCAGAGTAACTTTGTTACCGCTATGCAAGCCAACACCGGTGACTTTAATGCTTTGTTTTAAGGTTCTTTGCTTAATCATAATACTCTCTATTTGTCATTATTACGCATAAAATCACGTACATTAAACAGTGAATCGACATTAGCAGGAATAGGTTTATCTTCCGGCTTTTGTTGACCACGTTCAGATACGTTATCTTGTGTTATCTGACCATAATTTGGCGCCCGAGTTCCCAAACTACCAAAGGCTGTACTAATCGGTTGAAGACCCGGTTGAGTATTTCCCTGTACTGTCTGAGGACGAGCAGGAATTTGAATTTCCGGCGTTTCAGGCTCGCCGATACCGGTCGCAACAATAGTTACACGAATTTCATCAACCATATCCGGCACTAATGTCGTACCGATAACCACGGTTGCCTCTTCCGAAGCAAACCCTCTCACGGTCTCACCTACAGCGTTGAATTCAGATAATCCTAAATCCATACCACAAGTAATATTAACTAAAACACCTTTCGCACCGGATAAATCCACACGTTCTAATAGATCGCTTTTCACGGCAATTTTTGCAGCTTCTTCAGCACGCCCTTCTCCTTGTGGACCTTGTGCTGCGCCAAAGCCAATCATCGCTTGTCCCATTTCTGACATCACGGTACGCACGTCAGCGAAGTCCACGTTAATCAACCCTGGAGAGGTGATCATATCGGAAATACCGGTCACAGAATTATTCAACACATCATTTGCGGCGGAAAATGCTTGTATCAATGTGGCATTTTTGGGCATTGCCTTGGTTAATTGCTCGTTAGGGATGATAATAAGAGAATCCACATATTTCGATAACTCTTTAATTCCCATTTCAGCAAACATCATCCGTTTCTTACCTTCGAATACAAACGGCTTCGTCACCACAGCGACAGTAAGAACACCTAATTCTTTTGCAATTTGAGCCACGATCGGTGCTGCACCGGTACCTGTACCACCGCCCATACCGGCAGCGATAAATACCATATCTGCACCTTCTAACATTTTACGAATGGCATCTTGATCATCTTCTGCTGCTTTACGACCGACATTTGGGTTTGCACCGGCACCTAATCCTTTCGTTGTATTCGCGCCGATTTGAACGGTTTGTTGGGCTTGACTCTTACGAAGCGCTTGAGCATCTGTATTCACAGAATAGAATTCAATCTTACCATGCTCATCGGTGTTAAATAGAGCATCGTCAGTAATCATATTACCGGCATTTTTTTGCTGCATATTTGCAACCATATGATTAATCGCGTTACCGCCGCCACCGCCAACACCGACGACTTTAATCAACGCACCACTCATTTCACCAAGATCGTAATCTACCGGCTCAAACATAATTACCTATTCTCCGTTAGTGCCGACAAATTATCGGCGTATTAAACCCAAATTGTTCATATTGTAGATGAAAAATCAAAATTCTCAAAATTCCGACCGCACTTTATTAAAAATTTTTTTCATGATATTGCCACAAGCACTTAAAAATCCGCTATCGGTATGTTCCTCATTGATTGGACCTTCATCTTCATTACTGTGTCCATATTGCAATAATCCAATGACTGTTGCATATTGTGGTTTATTGACGTAATCCGTAAGACCGGTAATATTTAACGGGCTACCAATACGCACTTGAGCATGAGTACCGAATACCTCGGCGGCACATTCTTTTAAGTCTTCAATTTGTGCGCCACCACCGGTGATGACAATGCCGGCAATAAGCTCACATTTCATATTTTTAGAATCTAAGTCCGCTTTTAAATAAAGAAGTTCATTTTTAACTAAACCTAATAATTCTTTATAGCGGGCAGATGTCACCATCGAAAGTTGTTCGCGAGTCAATGTGCGCGGACCACGCCCACCAATGCTAGAGACCTCAATTTTTTTATCCGCATGATGTTTCGGTGGACAGAATGCACTACCATGATTCACTTTAATGCTTTCAGCCTCCATTCTTGAGGTCGCACAAGCATAAGCAATATCATCGGTCACACGATTACCGGCGTAAGGAATCACCTTACTAAAGCGCAATGCCCCGTTAATATACACCATAATATCCATGGTGCCGGCACCGAAATCAATTAAGCAGACGCCCAAATCTTTTTCATCTTCAGTCAATACAGAATAACTTGAAGCCAAACCGGAAAAGACAATTTTCTCCACTTTTAATTTGCAACGTTCTACCGCTTTTTTCAGATTGTTTAGCCAATCCTGATGACAAGCAATTAAATGGGTCTGTGCTTTTAAGCGCACACCTTGCAAACCCAATGGATTTTTAATATTCATTTGCTTATCAACGGCAAATTCTTGTGGAATAATGTGCAACAAAGACAACCCTTCCGGCATTTTCACCGAACTGGCTGTGTGAATCGCAGAATCAATTTCATCTTGTGTAACTTCGCCTTCGGCAATCGGCACAAAGCCATTTTCATTTAGACTTTGAATATGTTCACCGGTAATGGCTAGCGTTACGCTCATAATACGGCAGTCAGCTACCGATTCAGCCGCTTCAATGGCGCGTTGAATTGAAGTCACTACTGCATTGAGATCCGTAATGCTTCCTTTATCAATTCCTTTAGAAGGGCAACTGCCGACACCAAGCACGTTTACCACGCCGTCAGGCAATACCTCACCCACCACGGCAACCACTTTTGATGTACCGACTTCCAATCCTACAATAGTCTTTGATTCCACAATTTTAGACATTTTTTAACTTCACTATTAATATTTAATTAGCATCCACCATGCCTACCGAAGCACCGGAGGCGTAACGTAAATCAACGTAAGATAATCGCTTATTTTCAGGAATTTCAATCTGTGGATAAATCGTAACGAAACGCTCGAGTTTGTTTTTCCAGTCGCCTCGCCCAAGTTTCAGTACCACATCATTATCTAATACGACTTTCCATGCACCACGCGCATCAATGGCAACCGCCTTTAAATTTAAGCCTTTTTGTTTCAAATCAGCATAAATTCTATTCCAGGCATCAAGCACTTTTTCACTTTGGAAATCCGGACCGGCTAGACGCGGGAGATGCGTATCTTTGAGTTTATTCATGGGCAGCTGGAAAACGACGCCATCATCAGAGAGAAAATCGCTTTCGTTCCAAATCGCAACAGGCTTATACTCTGTCACCCAAATGCTTAACTTATTCGGCCACATTTTTCGCACAACCGCCCCTTTTACCCAAGGCATTGTTTCAATTTGCTCACGAATAATGTCGGCATCCTGACCGAAAAAGCCTTTTAACCCACCCATTTTCAATAAAACATCACGCACATCCGCATCCGTCGTAAAGATTGGTGTACCGACTAATGCAAATGCACTGATAGGCTTACTATCTAATTTTTCTAGAAAACTTTGCCAATTTGAATAAGAATAGAACGCGACGCCAACGCATAATAGCACAAGTAATAATTTAATTTGCACAAAAACTTTTGATTTTGGCTCACCATATCTTATATTTTGTGTGGTTTTGCGTTTTAGTAAATTCATTCCGCACTCAACTCTAAAATTTTCTCAACCAACTGTTCAAAAGAATACCCGACCGTTGCAGCTGATTTTGGGAACAAACTGTGACTCGTCATACCAGGATTTGTGTTCACCTCTACCAGACGGAACTTTCCTTCCGCATCTGCCATCACATCAATACGGCTCCAACCACGGCATCCCACTACATCGTAGGCCTGCTTAACTAAATGGCGAAGCTCCTGCTCACGTTCATCGCTTAACCCTGCCGGACAAAAATATTGCGTATTATCAGAAATGTATTTCGCATCATAATCATAGAACTCACCTTCCGGCACGATTTTAATGGAAGGTAACACTTCGTTATTCAGTACCGGCACAGTAAATTCATCACCGGCAAGCCATTCTTCAATGAGTACGGTGCGATCAAATTTAAGCGCAAAATCCACCGCACTTTCTAACTCTTCAATCGCTTTCACTTTGGTTAACCCCACACTAGACCCTTCTAAAGAGGGTTTCACCATCAACGGCAAGCCGAGTTTTTTGACCACTGACTCAGGGTTTAAGGTTGCTCGATTTTCCACTGTCACGATTTCCATCTCAGCGACAGGCAGACCAAAGGCTTTCCATAACATTTTCGTGCGCATTTTATCCATGGTCAGTGCAGACGCCATCACACCGCAACCGGTGTAAGGAATACCGATTTGCTCCAACAACCCTTGCATCGTGCCGTCCTCACCACCGCGACCATGTAAAATATTAAACACACGATCAAAGCCTTGTTCTTTTAGTGTTGCCACCGGAAAAGTTTTCGGATCAATGGGGTGAGCATCATACCCCTGTTTACGCAACGCGTTTAATACGGCAGTTCCTGAATTTAAAGACACCTCACGTTCGGCTGAGGTGCCGCCCAATAATACGGCAATTTTTTCTTGTTTTAAGGTTTTACTCATCTCGCTATCCACTTATTCTTTTGTCCAACGTTCTACTAACTGGCGTGAAAGCTTACTCACGCTGCCGGCGCCTTGCGCCAAAATTAAATCGCCATCTTGAATAATTTGATCAAGCATATCTCCTAATTGTGTCGTATCAGACACCAAAATCGGATCCACTTTGCCAAGATTGCGAATAGAACGACATAATGCTTTACTATCAGCGCCCACAATTGGTGCCTCGCCGGCGGGATACACATCCAACATAATCAAGGCATCGACCTGAGATAAGACTTGCACAAAGTCATCAAATAAATCTCGGGTGCGGGAATAACGGTGCGGTTGAAAAATCATCACAATCCGTTTATTCTCCCAGCCTTGGCGTGCGGCTTGAATGGTGACGCCCACTTCCGTCGGATGATGACCATAATCGTCCACCAGCATCACTTTACCGTTCGGACGAATAAATTGCCCTAACTGATCGAAACGGCGACCAGCCCCTTGGAAATCAGCTAATGCGGCTAAAATCGCTTCGTTTTTGATGCCTTCCTCTTTAGCTACCGCCAACGCGGCCGTCGCATTTAAGGCATTATGGCGTCCCGGCACATTCAGCAAGACATCAATCCGTTCACCGTTCGGGCAAATCACCGTGTAATGGCCTTGGAAACCGGTTTGTTGATAATCTTCAATGCGATAATCGGCATTCTCACTGAAACCATAAGTAATCACCTGACGCCCAACTTGTGGCACCAAGCTCATTAAATCGGTATCATCGGCACATAGCACGGCTAATCCATAAAACGGCAAATTATGTAAGAAATTCACATAGGTTTGCTTCATTTCATCAAAATCACCGTGATAGGTATCCATATGATCCGGCTCAATATTGGTCACGATAGAAATCATCGGCTGCAAATGCAGGAAAGAGGCATCACTTTCATCGGCCTCGGCAATCAAATAACGGCTACGCCCTAAATGCGCATTCGTCCCGGCCGATTTCACCAAACCACCATTCACAAAAGTCGGATCCAAACCTGCTTCCGCATAAATCATAGAAACCATCGCGGTGGTCGTCGTTTTACCGTGCGTACCTGCCACGGCAATACCATGACGAAAACGCATTAATTCCGCCAACATTTGCGCACGTTGAATAACCGGAATGCGTGCTTCTTTTGCCGCCACCACTTCAGGGTTATCATCACGAATCGCAGATGAAATCACCACCACACTAGCACAGGTAATATTTTCTGCTTTATGCCCAATAAACACTTTGGCGCCGGCACAAGCTAAACGCTGAGTCACCGCACTTTCCGCAATATCCGAACCGGAAATATGATATCCCTCATTCAATAAAATTTCGGCAATACCACACATCCCCGCGCCACCGATACCGATAAAATGAATTTGCTTCACTCGGCGCATTTCCGGAATGATGTCTCTAATCTGTTGATGATAGTTATCCATGAATCTGTCCTTTTTACACGATCGCTCAAAACAGTTGAAAAAACGACCGCACTTTTAATTTAATTTGCCACGTCTTCAATCACGTCAGCGACCCGCTTAGCCGCTAACGGTGTTGCCTTACTTTTTGCCTTTAACGCCATGGCTAATAATGTTTCACGATCTGCCAACAATGGGGTTAACGCGTTCAACAGACGCACTTCGGTAAATTCCGGCTGCTCAATAATCAGCGCAGCCCCTGCATCCGCTAAATATTTGGCATTCAAAAATTGCTGACGGTCTTTATGTTGGAAAGGCACGAAAATAGCCGGTACACCGACTGCCGCCAATTCGCACACCGTCAATGCGCCCGAACGACAAATCACAATGTCCGCCCAAGCATAAGCTTCTGCCATATCATCGATAAATTCAGTCGCCACGCCATTTTGATTTGCCTGATAGATTTCCTCAATGCCTGCTAAATTGCCCTTGCCTACTTGGTGACGCACATAAATCTCCAAACCTTGGGCACTGAGTTTCTCTGCGACTTTTGGCACTGTTTGATTTAACACGCGCGCCCCTTGGCTACCGCCGACGACTAAAATACGCAAGGTTTTATCACGGGCAGCAAAACGTGTTTCCGGCGATTCGGTTTGAAATAAATCACGACGTACCGGATTTCCCACCACTTCAGCATGAGGAAACGCATTTGGGAAGGCTTGCAATACTCGAGCAGCAATTTTGGATAACCAATTATTGGTTAACCCCGCAATGGCATTTTGTTCATGCAATACCACCGGCACGCCGCAAAGTTTTGCCGCAATACCGCCTGGGCCCGAAACATAGCCCCCCATGCCTAATACCGCATTGGGTTGGTATTGTTGAATAATCTTACGCGCTTGACACACCGCGCGCAAAATCGCAAAAGGCGCCAATAATAAACTCTTGATGCCCTTGCCGCGTAAACCTGAAATTTGGATAAATTCAATGGGAATGCCATGTTTTGGTACGAGTTGGGCTTCCATTCGATCTTTGGTGCCCAGCCAGCGAATTTCCCAACCTTGCTGCTGTAATTCTTGTGCAACGGCAATGGCAGGGAAAACATGTCCGCCTGTTCCACCTGCCATCACTAATAATTTTTTACCCATCTCTTTTCTCTAAAAATATTTAAAAAACCGACCGCACTTTTGGGCCTAGTCATCTCGCAATCTTGCTTGACCACCACGCATGAGGCGATTTTCGTGATCAATGCGCAGAAGCATACCAATAGTCACCGACATAATGATAATACTGGAGCCCCCGTAACTGACGAGTGGAAAGGTAAGCCCTTTGGTCGGTAACATCCCCAGCGCCATCCCTAAATTCACAAAGCCTTGGAAGAAAATCCAAAAACTGATCCCGAAAGCCAAAAAGCCTTTAAAACGCTGTTCCAGAATTAAGGACTCACGCCCAATTTTCATGGCGCGGAAGACTAATAAGCCAAGTAGCGTAATAATGATAAAAATCCCCAAAAAGCCGAACTCTTCGCCCACAATCGCCATGACGAAGTCAGTGTGTGCTTCCGGCAAATATTCCAATTTCAATACGGAATTGCCTAACCCTTCCCCGAAAAAGCCACCACGACCGAATGCCATTAACGAGTTAGATAATTGGAAACCGGTGCCGTAAGGGTCTTTGAAAGGATCCATAAAGCCGGTAATCCGTTTTAGACGGTACGCGGATGTCAGCACCAACCACACAAACAGTAACAAGCCCACGCCAATTAACCCGATAAACTGCCAAAAGTTGGCACCTACGATAAATAATAGGCCAAAGGTGATAATAAATAAGACAACGGCACTGCCCAAGTCTGGTTGTACTAAAAGGAAACAGCCCATCACGCCCATCACGATAAAAGGCTTGAACGCACTTAATTTGCGACTCCGCACTTCATCATAACGTCGGGTAAAATAACTGGCGAGGAAACAGGTTAAGGCTAACTTGGCAAATTCCGCCGGTTGGAAATTAAATAAAACCATCGGGATCCAACGGCGTGCGCCATTCACTTCCCGTCCGATCCCAGGAATCATCACGAGAAAAAGCAACACCAAAGCCACGCCAAAGAGTTTAACATGCCATTTTTCCCACTTTTCCATGGGAATTTGTAGCGCAAAATAACAGGTCACACAGGAAAGGAGAATGTAAAGCACATCGCGCTTAGCAAAATAGAACGCATCACTATACAAACGGGTCCCCACCGGAATAGAGGCTGAGGATACTGCCAATAACCCAATTAATAGCAAGATTAAATACAACCAAAGCAACGTGCGGTCGTACAACGAACTGCTTGGCGTTACGGTGGTTGCTTGCACGCTACGCGCTTTAAACTGATCCCAAAATCCCATGTATTTTCCTCATCTGTCCTAACTTAGTGATGAGCTTAACTGTGCCAATCGCGTGAACTCTTCACCGCGTGCTTCAAAACACGGAAATTGATCCAAACTGGCACACGCCGGTGATAACAACACCATGTCGCCTGCTTGTAATTGCGGACGGATTGCCGCGATGGCTTGTTCCATGGTGTCGAATAAGCGACTTTGTGAGGTAAGATCCGCTAACGCTTTGCCATCACGGCCAAAGCAATAACAATAAATATGCGGCTGATTAATTAAGGTTGCCAGAGCTGAAAAATCTGCGCCTTTGCCATCGCCACCTAACAATAAATAGAGTTTCCCGGCGACCTGCAAACCGGTTAATGCAGCAACCGTACTACCGACATTGGTTGCTTTTGAATCATTGATCCAACGCACGCCGTGCGCCATATGCGCCACTTGGAAACGATGTTCCAAGCCACCGAACTCGCGAAGTGCGGTCTGAATTCCCAGCAAATTAATGCCGGCAGCTTGCGCCAAGGCAATCGCAGCCAAGGCATTCATGTAATTATGGCGACCGGTTAATTTCATTTCATCACAAGCTAAAATCACCTCATCATGCGCCATTAAATAGGTTTTCTGATTTTCGTTTTTCAACCAATAATCCGCATGATGTTCCGCAAAACTCACTTGTTTTTCCGGGTGTTGCGTAGTTGGCAGGGTGAGCGGGTCTTCTCCGTTAACCACCGCCGTTTGGCAATTATCGTAGATTTTTAATTTCGCCTGGCGATAATCCTGTAAATCCACGTAACGATTCATATGATCTTCTGTGACGTTCAACACTGTTGCCGCCACGGTTTTTAGCGAATAGGTGGTTTCTAACTGGAAGCTGGAAAGCTCCAAAACGTAAATATCATGCGATTGATTTAAGAGAGAAAGCGCAGGAATGCCGATATTACCGCCCATGCCAACGCTTAATCCGGCGGCTTTTGCCATTTCTGCTACTAAGGTAGTCACGGTGCTTTTGCCGTTGGAGCCGGTAATAGCCACAATCGGTTTATCCGCTTCTCGACAGAACAGCTCAATATCGCCGACGACTTCGACACCGGCTTGAAGTGCGGTCTGAATTTCAGGTGTTTTTACCGCAAGACCCGGGCTAATTACGATCAAATCGCTTTCTAACAGCCATTGCTGGTTTAAACTGCCGGTATGCAGAGGAATGGCTTTATCAAGTTGTTCTGCCCCTGCCGGTGCATTGCGCGTATCAATGACACGAACATCAGCATGTTTAGCGCGCAGAAAATCAACACAGGATAACCCTGTTTTGCCCAGTCCGATAACCGTGACTTTTTTATCTTGATATTGCATGAAATTCTCTCTCAAAAATGACCGCTCTTTTTTGGGGGGATTAACGTAGTTTTAAGGTCACTAAACCAATTAATACCAGCATTAAGGAAATGATCCAGAAACGCACAATAACACGTGGCTCCGGCCAACCTTTTTTCTCGAAATGATGATGAATCGGTGCCATCAGGAAAATGCGTTGTTTGTTACGCAATTTGTAGGAACCCACTTGTAAAATCACGGACAGGGTTTCCATGACGAACACACCACCCATGATCAGCAATAGAAATTCTTGGCGAACTAAGACGGCAATCACGCCTAACGCGCCGCCCAACGCTAATGAGCCGACATCGCCCATAAACACTTGCGCCGGGTAAGTGTTAAACCACAAGAAGCCAAGACCGGCGCCCACAATGGCAGTACAGAATACCACTAACTCAGCACTAAATTTAATGTACGGAATGTGTAAATATTCAGCGAAGTTAATGTTCCCGGTTGCCCATGCCACCAATGCAAATGCACCGGCGACCATGATGGTCGGCACAATCGCCAAACCATCTAACCCATCCGTTAAGTTCACGGCATTACTGGAACCGACAATCACAAAATAAGCTAATACAATATAGAAAATGCCTAGCTGAGGCATCACCGTTTTAAAGAACGGCACGACAAGGCGTGTCGCATCGGTATCTTGCCCCATGGCATACATACCAAACACAGCCACCAATGCCACCACAGACAGCCAAAAATATTTCCAACGCGCCACTAAGCCGTCTGTGCTTTTACGGGTAATTTTACGGTAATCGTCCACAAAGCCGACAGCGCCGTAGCCGAATAAAACGAACAAGCTAAACCAAACATATGGGTTTCTTAAATCCGCCCATAATAATGTGCTCACACCGATGGCAAAGAGAATCATGACACCGCCCATGGTCGGCGTCCCTTTTTTGGCAAAGTGACTTTCAGGGCCGTCATCACGTACGACTTGACCAAACTTCAGCAGTTGCAAGCGACGAATAACCTTCGGGCCGATCCATAAGGACAATAACAGTGCCGTGAGCAACGCTAAAATAGCGCGCACCGTAATGTAGGAAATGACATGGAAATCAGAATTGTATTTGGTGAGAAACTCAGCAATCCAAACTAACATAAAAAATTACCCTTTAATAAATCGATCACGTCTTCCATTTTCATACTGCGTGATCCCTTCACCAAAACAACGACTTTTTGTTGTGTTAATTGTTGTTTAATGATTGGTGTTAAATAAGCGACAAGTTCTTTTTTATCGGTAAAATGACGTCCCAAATTGACCGCACTTATGGCGGCACTGTCACGTCCAAATGAAATCACCAAATCCAATTTGGCAGCACGGGCGAACTCGCCCACGTCTTGATGACAAAGCGGTGTATTATCGCCTAATTCTGCCATATCACCAACAACAAAGACGCGAAATGCCGAATATTTTTGCAACACAGAAATCGCGGATTTCATGGAACCTACGTTCGCATTATAGCTATCATCGAGGAGCAAAAGATTTTCACAAGGGACAATCGGGAACAAACGCCCTTTCACCAAAGATGGCGTTTCCAACCCTTTTTTGACCTGCGCTAACGTCGCACCTACATTCATTGCCAGCGCCGTCGCGGCTAAGGCATTAGATACGTTATGTTCGCCTAAATATGGTGAGTGAATCTGCACATTGCCTTGTGGCGTGTGTAAGACGAAAGCCACCCCTTGTTCGGAAAATATAATGTTTTCAGCATAATAATCGGCTTGCGGATCATCGTAAGCAAAATATTGCACCGCATGATCACCAATCTCTGCCTGCCATTTTTGTGAATAGTTATGTGCCTTGTTAATAATAGCGACGCCATGCTGGGTTAATCCGCGGAAAATTTCACCTTTGGCGGTGGCAACCCCCTCAAGTGAACCAAAGCCTTCTAAATGGGCTGCCATGACATTATTGACTAACGCCACATCGGGCTGCGCCAAGGCGGTGGTATAGGCAATTTCACCAATATGATTGGCGCCAAGCTCAATCACTGCAAATTTATGTTTTTCGGTTAACCGTAATAACGTCAGCGGAACACCGATGTCGTTATTAAAATTGCCTTGAGTAAATAAAACGTCATCAAAATCCACCGCACTTTGTTGCAAGATAGCCGCCGTCATTTCTTTTACCGTAGTTTTGCCCGAAGACCCCGTCATCGCCACCACTTTCGGATTGATTTTTTCACGCAACCATTTGGCAAGCTGTCCTAGGGCAAGACGGCTGTCTTTCACAATTAATTGGGCAATATTGCCGTCTGTTGGATGTTCAACCACGGCGGCAACACAACCTTGTTCAGCCGCTTTCATAACGTAGTCATGTGCATCAAAATTTTCGCCTTTCAACGCAAAAAACAGACCGTGATTGACGGCTTTACGGCTGTCCGTACTCACGTTTTCGACAGTCACGTTGCCATCACCGATAAGTTGTGCCTCTAAAATGGAGGCGATTTGAGAGAGAGATAATGTAATCATAGTTTTCGTTACTGAGATAAATAATGACGGGCAACTTCCTGATCGGAAAAATGATGCTTCGTTTTACCAATAATTTGATAGTCTTCATGCCCTTTGCCGGCAATTAAAATTACGTCATTTTCCACCGCACTTTGAATTGCAGTGGCAATGGCCTCTTCCCGTTGGTGTATCACTTGCACCGCTTGCGGATGAATAAACCCTGTCAAAATATCCGCCATAATTTGCGTATGATCTTCGGTACGCGGATTATCATCCGTCGCAATCACCTTATCCGCCAACTGTTCGGCAATTTTCGCCATCAGCGGACGTTTACCGCGATCACGATCACCACCGCAGCCGAAAATACACCAAAGCTTACCATGGCAATGTAACCGAGCTGCCTGTAACGCTTTTTCCAACGCGTCCGGTGTATGAGCGTAATCGACGATAACGGTCGGTTTATGCGGAGCATGCAGCATTTCCATCCGACCGCATACGCCAGTTAATTTATGTGCACTACGAACAAGTTCGGCTAAGTCATAACCAAGCGCCAACAAGGTTGCCATGACCAACAATAAATTACTAACGTTAAATGCGCCAATAAGCGCGCTTTGTACCTCGCCATTACCCCAAGAAGATTCAAATTGAATGCTAGCGCCTTTGTGATTAAAGGTGACGTTTACCGCTTTCAACCATTTGGCTTGTTGTGGAGCAAAATTCGCATTGCTACTGACCGCAACCGCCTCCGGCATCTCACTTAACCATGCTGCACCAACGGGATCATCCGCATTAATGATGTGGTGGCAAACATCCAATTCGCTGAATAAACGTTTTTTCGCCGCAGCATAATTTTCCATCGTGTGATGGTAATCCAGATGATCGCGACTTAAATTCGTGAACACCGCGGCACTGAAATGCACAGCCTCTACACGATGTTGTACCAAACCGTGAGAGGACACTTCAATCGCCGCAAAATCTGCTCCTTGTGCGACAAACTCTGCCAGTGATGCTTGAATTTCTATGGCGGATCCTGTGGTATTTGTCGCTTCTTCAACTCGACCATATAATCCATTACCAATGGTGCCCATTACGGCGCTGGTATGGCCTAAAATCTGTGTCCACTGTGCCAATAATTGTGCGGTTGTTGTTTTGCCGTTGGTACCGGTAACCCCAACCAAGGTTAAACGCTTGGAAGGCTGTCCATAAAACACATCCGCAAGATGGGATAAATGCTCGCTTAAACGGTAAAACGCAATGAGTGGAACCTGTTGTTCGTAGCGCACCTGAAGATGTTGTGACTCAGAATCAGCCTCAAAAATGACCGCACTTGCGCCATTTTGCAACGCTTGCGGAATATATTGACGACCGTCGGTTTGATGTCCTTTAATTGCAACAAAAAGACAGCCGGCCTTTGCAGTTCGACTGTCTAATGTCATTTCGGTGAGATTCACATTTTCTGCTATGTGAATCCCAAGAAGATCAGTTAATCGATACATAATGTTTTCTCAATGAATGAGTGAAAAACGCTTTATTTACGCACCGCACTTTATGTTGAATTTAGTCAAATTTAATTGATTTCACTTGATTTTTTACTATTCAAACGAACAGTGCGTTTCGTTGTTTTATCTGTTTCAATGCCATCCGGCGGTACGTTGTTGCTACGCAACGCATAGCTCATGATGCTGGAAAATACCGGTGCGGAAATTGCCCCTCCATAATACTGCCCTGCTTTCGGATCATTAATCAACACCACCAAAGCATAACGTGGGTCGGTAATTGGTGCGATACCTGCGGTATAAGCCACATATTTATCTACATAGCGACCATTTTCCAATTTCTTCGCTGTACCGGTTTTGATGCCGACACGATAGCCTTCGACCATCGCACGGCCATTTTTAATTGCGACTTTTTCCATCATGTTGACGACTTCGCGTGTGATTTTTTCAGAGAAAACACGATGACCAATTACCGGCGGATCGACTTTTGTAATAGATAGCGGGCGATAAATACCAAAGCTACCTAAAGTGACATAAGCACGAGCAATTTGTAATGGCGTTGCATTCAAACCATAACCATAGGCTACGTTAGCACGCTCAATATCAGACCAACGAGCACGGTTAGCATTCAACAAACCGGATTGTTCGCCAATCAAGCCTAAATCTGTCGGTTTGCCTAAACCGGCATTTTGATAGGTTTCCATTAAGGCACTCGGTGGCATACGTAACGCTAAACGGCTCACACCGCGGTTACTGGAGTTTTCTAAAATGCCATCTAAACTTAACTGATCACGTGGTGCCACGTCTTTTACTTCATGGCCGTTCAAGATTAACGGGCCGGTATTAATAATTTCATCACGACGTACTACGCCACGTTGAAGTGCGGTTAAAACCACGAACGGTTTTACCGTTGATCCCGGCTCAAAGGTATCAGTAATCGCGCGGTTACGCATTAACTCGGATTTTACTCCCACACGATTATTTGGGTTATAAGAAGGAGCATTGGCCATTGCCAATACTTCACCGGTACGCACATCCACTAATACGGCCGTGCCGGATTCCGCTTTATTCTCGGCAACCGCTTTCTTAATTTCACGGTAAACCATGGATTGTAATTTTTCATCAATGCTCAAGGTGACATCTTGCGCATCATATTTCTTCACATCGGAAATATTTTCGACAATGTTGCCGAATCGATCTTTACGATATGTCATGGAACCGGATTTAC
The DNA here is from genome assembly GCF_000466335.1 of Aggregatibacter sp. oral taxon 458 str. W10330. Classification (NCBI taxonomy): domain Bacteria; kingdom Pseudomonadati; phylum Pseudomonadota; class Gammaproteobacteria; order Pasteurellales; family Pasteurellaceae; genus Aggregatibacter; species Aggregatibacter sp. oral taxon 458. The sequence continues at coordinate 85,429 of NZ_KE952627.1, forward strand.
CCACCAACATGGAATCGAAGCTTTTTTCAATACCCTCAATACCTGTGCCATCAATATTGGTATAACCAATCAAATGGGCGGTTTCTTCCACGCGAGGATAAAAGCGGCGCGCTTCCGATTTCAAAACGATACCGGTAATTTTTAACTCTTTTACATATTGTGCAAGGGTCGGTGAAATTTGACGAGATAAATACACAAAACGAGATTTCGGATCTTTTTCTATCCGTTTGACCAAATTGCTATAAGAAATCCCCAAAGCTTCTGCCAATTTTTGCCAGCGTTCTTTATCTTTCAACGCATTTTCATCAAAGATAAATTTCGGATCGGCAACGACAGAATACATCGGCACGCTAACAGACAACAGTTGACCATTACGATCTAAAATAGAACCACGCACAAACTGAATTTCTTGTTTGCGCAAAGAACGTTTATCCGCTTCATCGATTAATGAATCGGCATTGACGATTTGAACATAGGCAGCTTGGCTAACCAGAGCGATTAATCCCAAAAGAATTAAGCTTAACACCGAAATATAACGGGCTTGTAAAAAGCTTTTTTCATAAACAACCTTCGGTTTATTCGGCTTAACCGCAGAACTGCTATGAGATACCCCTTTTGTGGCTTTTTTGGGCTTAGGTAACTTAGAGGATTTATTAAACTTCACCATATCTCTCACATTCCATACTATTCAAGAATAACGACTTCTTGCTCTGATGTGGCACGTTGCATACCTAATTGTTTGGCAATGGCTTCTATTCTCGTGTTATCGCTGAGTGTCGCTTCTTCTAATTTTAAATTTAAAAACTCATTTTCAAGCGCTTGATGCTGCAAAACCAATTCCCCTTTTTCCGCCACCAAACCACGGGTTTGATGTGTAATCCAAACCGTCCCAAGGGCGCTGGCAGTAATGGCGAACAACAAGATCAGCACGAGTTTATTAGACGTAAATAAGTCTTCAATGATGATCTCTTGCAACGGGTATCTGTCATTATTCTGCAACATCAACTTAATCTCTCTGCAATACGTAACACCGCACTTCTCGCGCGTGGATTTTGGGCAATTTCGTCCTCACTTGGCATCATCGCCTTACCGATCACTTTTAAGCGTTGATTACGTTGAATTTGATCTTCACGCAAAGGCAGGCCTTTTGGAATCGCCTCGCCTTGGCTTTGTTTCCGCATAAAATGTTTCACCATCCGATCTTCCAATGAATGGAAACTGATAATCGATAAACGCCCACCTGGTGCTAACACGGCTAATGCGGACGCTAACACTTTTTCCAGTTCATCTAACTCAGCATTGATAAAAATGCGGATCGCTTGAAAACTGCGGGTTGCCGGATGTTTATGTTTATCTTTAAATGGCACGGTTTGCGCAATTAATTCAGCAAGCTGCAAGGTACGCGTTAAACATTCACCGCCATTTTGCACCGCACTTTTATTGTAATCGACAATGGCTTTGGCGATTTTCTTTGCAAAACGCTCTTCACCAAAGGTTTTTAAAACCCACGCTAAATCCTGTTCTGAAACCTGCTGTAACCATTCAGCCGCAGACAATCCTTGACTGTTATCCATACGCATATCTAACGGCCCGTCTTTCATAAAACTGAAGCCACGTGCGGCATCGTCTAATTGCGGAGAAGACACGCCCAGATCAAGCAGAATCCCGTCAATTTTGCCAGCTAACCCTAATTTTTCACAAATCGGTAAAATTTCAGAAAAGGTATTGTGTTCAATGTGAAAACGTGGGTCTTGAATTTTTTTGGCTTCTGCGACGGCTTTAGGATCGCGATCAATGGCAATCAATTTACCATTGTCGGCTAACTTGGAGAGGATCAAGCGGGAATGTCCGCCTCGACCGAATGTCCCATCAATGTAAATGCCATTTTCTTTCAATGCCAACCCTTCAACGGTTTCATGTAACAAAACGGTTGAATGTTCAGCTGACGAAAATGTATTTGAAAGGGCCATACATGACTACCAAGGGTACATAAAGTTACAATCTAAAAAGAAGATAGAGCGGCATAATCGCCGCTTATCTTTGCTAGTGCCGCTGTTCCTTGAGTTTGACTCTTATAATGACAGCGTTTTTAATTTTTCCGATAGCGCAAAAGTCTCTGTTGCGCCCAGTGCCATATCTTTTTCCACTTGGGCTTGCCATTCGGCTTCGCTCCAAATTTCAAATTTATTCAACTGCCCGACCAACATAATGGACTTTTCCAATTTCGCGTGTTGGCGCAACGGACCGCTGATCAAAATTCGACCGGCACTGTCTAATTCACATTCGGTGGCGTATCCCAACATAACCCGTTGTAGACTGCGTTGTACGGGATCGAAGTTGGAAAGTTCAAGCAGTTTTTGTTCAATCATCTCCCATTCTTGGATAGGGTAAAGTAATAAACAAGGCTGGCGAATGTCCACGGTGCAAACCATTTGCCCTTGATTTTGTTCCAAAAGCTCGGCGCGATAGCGCGTTGGGATAGCCAATCTCCCCTTCGCATCTAAATTGACTGCCGACGCACCACGAAACATGAAAAACACCTTCTTCTTGTTTATTGCGCTAATTTTGGGATTGCGATCCAAAATTCACCACAAAAAACCACTTTTCACCACTTTGAGCTAAGTTTATTATTTGTTTATTCAAGTTGCAAGCGGTTTAACCGTGTCGGCAGACTATCTTTCGTTTTTTCATACAGCCAAACTCCGTTTTCATTTTCTTCCCAAGACATTTCACCTTGCGCTATTGGTTGGATATACATGACAACCGCCACATAAAGGTATATTGTTTAGCGGAAAAAATCTCTATTGACTGATATCTATTCGCCTTTATCAGAGAACAGGTTATGCACACAGAACATCATTTTCGCATGATAAAAATGCAAATTCTCCGCCGCCTGCATTATGGTATGCAGTTAGCGGAAGACTACTTCAAACACCCTTTTCATTTTCCGCAAATTCATTATGAGTTAAGAGGAATAAAAGCCGGTGTCGCTTATTTACAAAAAAACGCCATCAGTTTTAACCGCACTTTGATGTTAGAAAATCCGAAAGAATTCATTCAGCAGGTCTCCTTACATGAACTCGCTCATCTCATTGTTTATCAACATTTCGGTCATGTTCAGCCGCACGGCAAAGAATGGCGATTTGTCATGAACGAGATTTTTCATTTACCTGCCGATACCTGCCATCAGTTTGATCTGTCTTCCGTCCAAGGCAAAACCTTTACTTACCGCTGCGCCTGCCAAACGCACCAATTAACCCTTCGCCGACACAATAAAATTCAACGTGAAAGTGCGGTCTATTTTTGCCGCAAATGTAAAACACAGCTGAATTTTGTCGATGATTAACATAAAACCTGAGCGCACATTGTTCATTTTAGGTTGCGATACGCACCGTTGTGATCCCTCGTGTTGCTCTATGGATTATTTTAAAAATAAGCGTAGAATGCGCTTCCTTTAACCTGATTCAAACAAACACGCCCGACGATTTCACCTCGTCAGCGAGGGTAATAAGTAAAAGATGATTAGCGTTTTTGATATGTTTAAAATCGGTATCGGCCCCTCCAGTTCGCACACCGTGGGCCCGATGAAAGCCGGTAAACAATTTATTGATGATTTGATTGAGCACCACTTGCTGGAAAAGGTCACACACATTCAAGTGGATGTTTATGGTTCGTTATCCATGACCGGCTTCGGCCACAGCACCGATATTGCGATTATCATGGGATTAGCCGGCTACTTACCTCATAACGTGGATATTGAAGGCATTCCCGGTTTTATTGCCAAGGTAAATAAAACCGCTAAATTGCCTTTAGCTGAAGGCAAGCAAGTGGCGAAATTCGATCCGGCAACAGACATGATTTTTCATAAAACCTTTTTGCCCTTACACGAAAACGGCATGACCATTACGGCATTGGCTGACACCGAAGTATTATACAAACAAACGTATTACTCCATTGGAGGCGGTTTTATTGTGGATGAAGCGCATTTTAACCAACAAGAAGACCATCAAATCGACGTGCCTTACCCTTATACAAATGCAGCGGATATTTTACGCCATTGCCAAGAAAGCGGCCTTTCTCTGTCCAGTTTAGTCATGAAAAATGAACTGGCGTTACACAGTAAAGCGGAACTGGAGAATCATTTACACCAAGTGTGGCAAACCATGAAAGCTTGTATCCATCGTGGTTTGCATACGGAAGGCGTCTTGCCGGGGCCATTAAAAGTTGCCCGACGCGCGGCGACCTTATATCGAATGCTAAAAGCGAACAACGAATTATCTAACGATCCGATGCGGGTAATTGACTGGATCAATATGTTTGCGTTAGCCGTCAATGAAGAAAATGCCGCAGGCGGACGCGTTGTTACTGCACCAACAAATGGCGCCTGTGGCATCGTGCCGGCGGTGCTGGCTTATTACGAAAAATTTGTCGGCGCATTGACCGATGAAATCGTTGAACGTTATTTATTAACCTGTAGCGTGATCGGATCGTTATATAAAATGAACGCCTCCATTTCCGGCGCGGAAGTCGGCTGTCAAGGCGAAGTGGGGGTCGCTTGCTCCATGGCAGCCGCCGGTTTATCGGAAATCCTCGGCGGCAGCCCGGAACAAGTGTGCATCGCTGCAGAAATTGCTATGGAACACAATCTGGGGCTCACCTGCGATCCGGTCGGCGGACAAGTTCAAGTACCTTGCATTGAGCGCAACGCTATCGCTTCGGTGAAAGCCATTAACGCCAGTCGCATGGCTTTACGCCGTACCACCAGCCCACGCGTGAGTTTGGATAAAGTGATTGAAACCATGTACGAAACCGGGAAAGACATGAACGCAAAATACCGCGAAACCGCCACAGGCGGCTTGGCCATTAAAGTCATCTGTTCATAACAAAAAACGATCGCATAAAAGTGCGGTCGTTTTTTCTGGTGTTTTCCCTTTTGCGATTAAGGAGATTTAAATCGTCTCTTTTAACCCCGTTTTTCGTTATTTCCGTTGTAAAATTAAAAAACGGCAATCATAAGGGTTCTGCTCATCGGCAGGTCGCCATTGTTCGAACTCAATCTTCCATTCGTCATATGCAATCTGTGGGAAAAACGTGTCACCCGCCAATTCCGTTTGAATTTCCGTTAAATATAAACGGTTTGCCAAAGGTAGCGCTTGTTTAAAAAGCTGCCCGCCGCCAATGATCATCAGTTCTTGAGAATCACCTGCAAAATCGACCGCACTTTCTATGCTGCCTTTCCATAGCACGCCTTCATGAATAAAGGGTTGGCGAGACAACACGATATTGGTTCGCTTGGGTAATGGGCGACCAATACTCTCAAAGGTTTTTCGTCCCATAATCACCGGCTTTCCTAAGGTATTTTGGCGAAACCACGCTAAATCTGCCGGCAAATGCCACGGCATTTTGTTCTCTTGCCCGATAACGTGATTTTTTGTCATGGCAACAATGAGACTTAATGTCATAGTTATCCTTACTTCTTCCTCAACTTACTCAGGCGGGTACTATAGCATAAATTTATCATTGCCTTTACGGTTATGTTGGCAAAAAAAGAATGATTGCTTCATAAAAATATGCATAAATTTATTGCATAATTATGCACAAAATAATAATATATTTTCATTCCAACGATAATTTGATACAAGAGCAGAAGTCACAATGACAATTAGTGTTAAAAACCTGAATTTTTTCTATGGCGCCAATCAAGCCTTATTCGATATTAATTTAACCGCCGATGACGGCGATGTGGTGGTGCTATTAGGCCCAAGTGGTGCCGGCAAAAGCACCTTAATTCGTACGCTAAATTTGCTGGAAGTGCCACAATCGGGCGAATTGAGCATTGCTAATAATCAATTTGATTTGTCCGCCAATAATGATCCGAAACAAATTCGCCAACTACGTCGTGATGTGGGCATGGTATTTCAACAGTATCACTTATGGCCGCACATGACCGTGTTGCAAAACCTCATTGAAGCGCCGATGAAAATTCTTGGCACAAGCGAAACGGAAGCCAAACAACAGGCGATGGAACTGTTGCAACGTTTACGTTTGGAAGAACACGCAGCGCGTTTTCCGCTCCATTTATCCGGTGGTCAACAACAACGCGTCGCCATTGCGCGCGCATTAATGATGAAACCGCAGGTGCTGTTATTTGATGAACCGACGGCCGCACTGGATCCGGAAATTACTGCGCAAATCGTCTCCATCATTGAAGAATTGCAACAAACCGGTATTACCCAAGTGATTGTCACCCATGAAGTGAATGTCGCGAAAAAAGTGGCGACCAAAGTCGTGTACATGGAACGAGGCCATATTATCGAGATGGGCGACAACAGTTGCTTTGAACAACCTAAAACCGAACAGTTTAAACACTATTTATCACATAACATTTAATCTAGAAGGAGAAACATCATGAAAAAATTACTTTTAACCGCCCTACTCGTCGGCACCGCACTTGCCGCCAACGCACAAGAAATCACTTTTGCAATGGAACCAAGCTATCCGCCATTTGAAACCACAAACGAAAAAGGTGAAATCATTGGCTTTGACGTGGATATCGCCAATGCCGTTTGTCAACAAATTCAAGCGACCTGCCACTTTAAAAGCCAAGCATTCGATGCGTTGATTCCAAGTTTAAAAGCAAAACGTTTTGACGCGTCAATTTCCGCCATTGATATTACGGATGCACGTGCGAAACAAGTTGCCTTTTCTCAACCCTACTACGACAGCTCGGCAAGCTACGTTGCATTAACAGGCAAAGGCGATTTAGCCAAGGCGAAAAATGTAGGGGTACAAAATGGCACTACCTTCCAACAATACACAGCGGCAGAAACAAAACAATATGACATCAAAGCCTATGCCAGCTTACAAGATGCGGTTTTGGATTTAAAAAACGGGCGTATTGACGTGATTTTTGGCGATACAGCCGTGCTTGCCGATATGATCACAAAAGAACCTGAAATCCAATTTGTCGGTGAGAAAGTGACCAACAAAAAATATTTTGGCAATGGCTTAGGTATTGCCGTTAATAAATCTTCTAAAGAATTATTAGATAACTTAAACAAAGGGTTAGATGCCATCAAAGCCAGTGGCGAATACCAAAAAATCTATGATAAATGGATGACAAAATAATTTATGTTTTATGATTATCTCGCTTTAATTTTTCATGCAGCCCTAACGACCTTAGGGCTTGCTGTTTGTTCGCTCATCGTCGGTTTAATTTTAGGTATTTTTTTCACCGCACTTGAGTCCAATAAATACCCGATCATTGCCAGAACTACCGCTTTTTTGGTGATGTTATTGCGTGGTTTGCCTGAAATTTTGGTCGTTTTATTGATTTATTTCGGCTCAACGGAAATCGTAGAATTATTAACCGGTGAATATATTGAATTTGGAGCCTTCGGTTGTGGTGTATTTGCCTTATCCCTGATTTTTGCCGCTTACGCCTCCCAAACCTTACGGGGCGCTATTCAAGCCATTCCCAAAGGGCAATGGGAATCAGGTATGGCGTTGGGGTTAAGTCGTCCTTATACCTTTATTCACCTCATCATGCCACAGGTATGGCGTCATGCTTTGCCGGGATTAAGCAATCAATGGCTTGTGTTGTTAAAAGACACCGCACTTGTTTCACTAATTGGCGTAGATGATTTAATGCGCCAAGCCGGATTGATTAACACTAATACACACCAACCTTTTACGTGGTACGGCATTGCAGCATTAATTTATTTGGCAGTGACGCTTGTCAGCCAAGTTGCGATTCGCAAATTAGAAAGACGATTTACTCGATTTGAGCGAGGGAATGCATAATGTTTGAAGATTATTTATCGGTGATTGCGCAGGGCATTCCGACCAGTTTATTGCTCACGTTCGCCTCTTTATTAATCGCCTTTTTATTAGCGTTACTCTTCACGTTTATCCTTGCCATGGGGAATCGCTGGCTAAAAAGTGCGGTGAATTTTTATCTTGTTTTATTTACCGGCACGCCCCTACTTATTCAGATTTTTTTAATTTATAGTGGCCCGGGGCAATTTGAATTTATTACGCAAAGTCCGCTTTGGTCTTTACTTTCCAATGCGTGGTTTTGCGCTATGCTGGCTTTAGCATTAAATAGTGCAGCTTACTCTACTCAGCTTTTTTATGGTGCCGTCAAAGCCATTCCCCAAGGTCAATGGGAAAGTTGTGCCGCATTAGGATTGTCACGCGTGCAAACGCTTAAAATTTTGATTCCATACGCTCTTAAACGCGCACTGCCTTCTTACACCAATGAAATTATTTTGGTATTTAAAGGCACATCGTTGGCGTCAACCATCACGATTATGGACATCATGGGATATGCTCGCCAGCTCTATGGCACAGAATATGATGCGTTGACCATCTATGGTATCGCCGGCGGTATCTATTTACTGATTACCGGCATTGCTACCTTCATGTTACGCAAAGTCGAAAATAAAGTACTGGCATTCGAGCGTTTTGAATCTCAATAGCGTCAACTGTTTCAATGAAATCTATTAACGTAATTCCTAAACTCAACATTGCTTAATACGAAAAAAGCCCCTCAACTGAACCGGTCGAGGGGCCTCTTTTTAGCGCCTTTCCTTAATGCTCAATTACGGCATTTCATCAATATCATCTTTATTCACTTTGGGTTGAACCATGTGTTCACGATTTAAGCCTAAATCATAGGCGATAGCAATCGCAATAAAGATGGAAGAATAAGTACCGAAACCGATCCCGATGAGCAACGCAAGTGAGAAGCTATGAATTGTTGGACCGCCGAAAACATAAAGAGCAATGACCACAATCAATGTCGTGAGCGAGGTCATAATAGTACGGGACAGGGTTTGAGTTAAAGAAATATCGATGATGTCGATGGCAGAAATCCGTCTGATTTTACGGAAGTTTTCACGCACACGGTCGAACACCACGATACTGTCGTTTAACGAGTAACCTACTACAGAAAGGATCGCAGCAATGAAGGTTAAATCCATTTCGATTTGTAAGTAAGAGAATGCCCCTAGGGTAACAATTACGTCGTGCGCTAAAGAAAGCACACCGCCGGTGGCTAAACGCCATTCAAAACGCATGCCCACATAAAGCAAGAGCATAATGAGGGTGGCTAGTGTGGCGTAAATTGCCCCTTGGGTTAATTCCTCACCTACGTTCGGCCCAACAAACTCAATGGAACGAATTTGAATATCGCTATCCAAGGTGTTCAGCATTTTTTGGACGTGATCGCCGATTTGCGCATCATCGGTTGCCGGTAGGCGAATCATCACATCACGCACACCACCGGTGGTTTGCACCAGTGGACTCTCAATGCCATTTTGCACCAACGTAGAACGGATTTTTTCCAAATCCGCCGGTTGGGAGAAGTGGGTATCTACCACCACGCCACCGGTAAAATCTAAGCCCCAGTTGAAACCTTTGGTAAACACAAAGAATAAGGAAACTGCGATAATCACGACGGAAGCAAGGTAGCCCCACAGACGGAATTTCATGAATTCCACTAAACGGAAAGGGAGTTTAATGCCTTGAATTTCTTTAATTGGCTGACTTCTATTTTCTAAATTCACAATATATTTCCTCACCGTTAAATTGATAATTTATCAATTCGTTTGCCGCCGTATAAGAAATTCACGATTGCGCGTGTTCCGGTGATTGCGGTAAACATTGAGATAGCAATCCCTAAAGATAAGGTGATTGCGAAGCCTTTAATTGGACCTGTCCCCACGGCGTAGAGTGCCACCGCAGTCAAAATGGTGGTTAAGTTCGCATCAAAGATAGAACTGAATGCACCGTTATAACCTTCGTTAATGGCTTGTTGAATCGGACGACCATTGCGAATCTCTTCTTTAATCCGCTCAAAGATCAACACGTTCGCATCCACAGACATCCCAACCGCCAGCACGATACCGGCAATCCCCGGCATGGTAAGCGTAGCGCCCGGTAATAAGGACATTAACCCAACCAATAAAACAATGTTAGCAATTAAAGCGATGTCCGCAATGATACCGAATTTACGATAGTAAATGATCATAAAGACCACAACCACCATCAATCCCCAGAAACTTGCTTGCAAACCTTGTTCGACGTTTTGTGCGCCAAGAGACGGACCGATGGTACGTTCTTCCACGATTTGAATCGGCGCAATTAACGCACCGGAACGAAGTAACACTGCAAGGTTTTGTGCTTCAGCCGGAGAGTCAATGCCGGTAATTTGGAATTGACTACCGAAACGACCTTGAATGGTGGCAACGTTAATCACTTCCTCGTGTTTTTGTAAAATGGTTTTACCATTTTCATCTTTTTTGCCGCTGTCTTTATATTCTACATACAACGTTGCCATCGGTTTTTGGATGTTGGCACGCGTCGTTTGCGACATGATTTCACCACCTTCGCTATCCAAGGTGACGCTGACTTGCGGTCTGGAGGTATTTTGATCCACACCGGAACTGGCGTTGGTAATGTGTTCACCACCTAATACGGCACGTTTATACAGCACGATAGGGCGATTGTTTCTGTCATATTTCACTTCAGAATCAGAAGTCACCATACCACGAGCTGCCGCATCTAAGTTGGCGTTGCCATTGACTAAACGGAATTCAAGGGTCGCTGTTGCACCCAGAATTTCTTTTGCGCGGGCAGTGTCTTGCACACCCGGCAATTCAACCACAATACGTTCTGCGCCTTGGCGTTGAATCACGGCTTCAGCTACGCCCAGTTCAGTGACACGTTTACGCAAAATACTTAAGTTTTGTTCAATCGCGCTTTCGCGAGCTTCGTTTAATGCCGCATCAGATAACGCCAAAGACAGGGTATTATCAGAAATCGCGCGAATGTCTAGGGTTGGATGCTGTTTGCGTAAATAACGCTGTACATCAGATAACTGTTCCGGATTCGCCAATGTGACTATCGTGGAGAAGTTCTCTGCTGACTTAATGGCGCTATATTGATACTTCTCTTTGCGCAATTCAGTACGTAAGGAATCCTGTAGTTGTTCCTGACGTTTGCTTAGCGCTGAGTTCATATCCACTTCCATCAGGAAACGTACACCACCACGCAAGTCCAAGCCCCATTTCATCGGGTTGCCGCCAATGCTACTTAGCCATTTTGGTGTTGCCGGTGCAAGGTTTAACGCAACAGAATAATTTGTCCCTAATTTTTCAGTGATTTTATCTTTGGCGAGTAATTGCGCATCGGTATTGTCGAAACGCACTAAAATCGAGCCGTTTTCCAATACGACAGATTTGGTTGTCAGATGATTGTCTTTTAGGACGGTTTGAACTTCGCTTAAGACACCGGAATCGGCTTCCTGACCACGAGTTCCTGAGATTTGTACGGCAGGATCTTCACCGTAAAGATTTGGAAGAGCGTATAAAACACCAATGGCGACCAAAAAGATCACCATTAGATTCTTCCATAAAGGGTAACGATTTAACATAGCTTTCTTGTTCCCTTGAGGAATAGATTAAAGAGTTTCGATTGTGCCTTTTGGTAACACGGCGGCAATGTAATTACGGTTGATAGTAATTTCGGTTTTATCGTTTAACGCAATCACAATAACATCCCCTTTTTCAGGCACTTTGGCGATTTTACCGATGATACCGCCGGCGGTTAACACTTCGGTGCCTTTGGTTAATTCGGACATTAATTTTTTATGTTCTTTATTTCTTTTCGCTTGCGGACGATAAATCATGAAATAGAAAATCAATCCGAAGATGATGAAAATAAATAACATTGACATTGGGCTGCCTTGTTGAGCTTCCATTCAAATTTCCTTTTAGTTAATGAAAAGAGAAGACGCGATGGAGCGTCCATAAACTGATTAAAATCGGCGGTTAAAATATCATAAATCCGCTGAAATGTGAAAAAATAAAACAAAAAAGAACCGCACTTAGAACAGCTCAATACGGCTCAAAAGTGCGGTCTGTTTTACGGATGATTTGAATTAGTGATTTATCTCACCTTCAATCGGTTTGACGTTTTCATCAAATTCCGGAAGCGGTTTATGTTCACTTGCCACGTAAGAATAAATCACCGGCAACACGAACAGGGTAAACAACGTACCAACCGCCAAGCCTGAAACAATCACGATCCCCATACTGAAACGGGAGACTGCCCCTGCGCCAGTGGCATAAAGCAATGGAACCAAGCCGGCAATCATCGCCGCAGTGGTCATCAGAATCGGACGCAAACGCACTTTGGCGGCTTCAGTAATGGCTTCAATACGGTTTTTACCGTGATTGAGCTGCTCTTCTTTTGCCACTTCACACATTAAAATACCGTGTTTGGTGATTAAGCCGACCAATGTAATCAAGCCTACTTGAGAGTAAATATTCAGTGTAGCGCCGGCTTTGCCGACAAAACCGAATGCGTTTAACGCCAATAATGCCCCACTGATCGCCAACGGCACGGAAATCATGATTACCATTGGGTCACGAATAGACTCAAACTGAATTGCTAACACCAAGAAAATGATCACTACCGCCAACACGAACGTCACGGCTAACGCATTACCCTCTTGCACCAACTGACGGGCTTCACCTTTGAAGTCGTAGTTATAACCTTGCGGTAACAATTCTTTTGAGCTGTCTTTCAGCCATTGAATCGCATCCCCAATGGAAGAACCCGGCATCGGTACCGCACTGATCACCGCCGAGTTCAGCTGGCTGAAACGTGGCAAAGAGCTTGGTTGTGGTTCTAACGTCATGCTCACCAAACTGCTTAGAGGAACTGATGTGCCATTTGCAGCCGAAACATAATAATTATCCCAACTTTGTGGAGATAAGCGATCTTCGCGTTTTACCTGTGAAATAATTTTATACGCACGACCGTCAATATCCACACGTTCAACTGTCGCCGCAGATAAGAAGCTGCCTAATGTTGCACTGATTTGTTTCATCGTAATGCCGTAAGTACCGGCTTTTTCACGATCAATTTTAATGTGCATTTGTGCCGTGTCGAATTTCAAATCTAAGCTCGAGTAAACGAACTTGCCGGATTTCTGCATCGCTTCCAAGAATTTACCGGCAACATTCGCTAAATCTTCATAGCCTTTTGACGTACTAATCACAAAACCAATCGGTGGCCCTTGTTCCCCGGTTTCAATTTCCGGGAAGGCAAAACCACTGACAGATACTTCAGGAATACCTTTGGCTTTGGCGTTCAATTCTGCCAAAACCTGCGCCTGATTTCTAGAACGATCTTTCCAGTCTTTTAAGGTCACTACGTTCAAAGATTGGTTGGTGCTTGGCACACCGGAAATACTCATGGCAAATTGCACTTCGTCTGTATCCGTTAACATTTTTTGATACGGTGCCATCGCCGCTTGCACATAATCTACGTTCACGTTAGATGGTGCAGAACCAATCGCCAAGAATGCGCCTTTATCTTCCGTCGGCGTCAATTCACTGGAAAGGGAATTAAACAATACCGGTAATGTGGCAAAAATCGCTGCCGCAAATACCAACATACATTTCCGATTCGCCATTACTAAACCTAAAACATAAGTATAGGCATTGTTGATTTTAGTTAATGTGCGGTTAACACGCTCTTCCAATTTGCTTGGTTTATCGTGTCCTTTCAACAATTTACTGGTCATCATCGGAGAAAGCGTTAATGCTACGATACCGGAAATAAACACCGCACCGGCAAGGGTTAAAGCGAACTCTTTAAACAATGTTCCGGTAATGCCGCCCATTAACGCCATTGGCGAATATACCGCAATCAACGCAATCGTCATGGAAATGACCGGCACTGCAATTTCACGTGTACCAATAATTGCCGCACGGAATGGCGTTTCACCGAGCTTAATATGGCGGTCAACGTTTTCCAACACCACAATGGCATCATCCACCACCAAACCGATTGCCAAAATCAAGGCTAGCAATGTCATCAGATTGATGGAGAAATCCAACGTTTGTAGCATCATGATCACCCCGATAAGGGAAATCGGAATGGTAATGACCGGAATCAAAATCGCACGGAAGGAACCAATAAACATGGTAATCACCACCAACACGATGAGAGTCGCTTCAATGATGGTTTTTACCACTTCTTCAATGGAGTTATTAATGGCAACAGTGCGGTCATATAAAATGTCTGTTTGAATGGCATTCGGCAAATTATTTTTAATGTTTTCATACAACGGCAGGATTTTTTCCGCCACCGTTAACGGGTTTGCCGAAGACGTCGGATTCACTGCCAACACCACGGAATCCGAACCATTTGCCACCGCACGGGCATTATCGCTGGATTTATTTAATTCAATATCTGCAATATCGCGTAAACGGACAAGTTTATCGCCATTGGAATACACAATCAGTTTGCTTAACTCATCAACGGATTTTGTGGTGGTATCCACTTTATTTTTGTACACCACGTAAAAACCGTTGTCGTTACCCGCTGCCGTTTGCACGTTGTTTGCCGATAAGGCAGACATCACTTGCGTGGCAGAAAGGTTTTGTGCCGCCATTTTTTGCGGATCCAACCAAATGCGCAGAGCATATTCGGATGCACCGAAAATATCGACGCTTGCCACCCCTTCAACGGTAAAGAACTGCGGTTTTACCACACGTTGAATATAGTCCGTCACTTGGCTTGCATCTAACTTATTGGAACGGAAACTAATATACATAATGCCCGAACCACCGGTAGAAGAAGTCACCGTCGGATCTTCAATCCCACTTGGCAATTCTGAACGCACGGAATTCACCTTCGCCAACACATCAGCAAGCGCCGCATTCGGGTCGGTATTTAATTTCATTTTCACCGTGATCGAAGAACTGCTCGGTCTACTGGAAGAAGACATATAGTCCACGTTATCCGCCTGCGCGACCGCTTCTTCAATTTTCGAGGTCACAAACGCCTGAATCAAGTTCGCATCTGCGCCGGGATATGCCGTTGTCACGGTAATTACCGTGGTTGTCATTTTAGGATATTCACGCACCGCCAGTTTGGAAATCGCCTGTAATCCTAAAATAATGATCAACAGGCTAATCGAAACTGCGAGAACAGGACGTCGAATAAATATATCGGTAAATTTCATTCGTATTTCCTAATTAAAGATTGGTTTTTGTTGCCGGTTGTGTGGTGCCGACACCTTCTTTATCTGCGACAAGTACTAATGCGCCATTACTTAAATTTTGCTGACCACCGGTCACGATTTTATCGCCGATTTTCACTTCATCACCTTTTAGCTGAGCATAGATACCTTGGCGATCTTTGGTAAACACCGTGATTTGCTTCGCACGATACATTTTGTTCACATCGCCTTGGCTAGCAAATTTCTCTTTTTCCTCATCAGAAAGTGCGGTCAAAATATAAAGCGATTCGCCATACATGTTGTAGCTCACGGCCACTTGCGGCACGACAATTTGGTCATACTCCGTTGCCAATGCCACGTTTAAACGGGTGAACATACCGGATAACAGTTTTTCGCCATCTTCCGGATCAAACGTGGCTTGCACGTCAATTAACCCGGTGGAAGAATTAATCGCCGGTTCAATCGCAGAGATCGTTGCCGAGAAGGTTTCGCCTAAACGGGCATCTGCTGTCGCGGTGACTTTTTGGCCGATATGCAATTTTTCCAATAAATTCTGTGCAATCGCAAAATCTACTTTCATAGAACTGCGATCTTCCACTCGCACAATTTCTGTGCCGTTCGATACATACTGCCCCACATTAACTTTCACGATACCGGCTTTGCCATCAAAAGGTGCAACAATTTGACGGCGCGCAATTGTGGCTTTTAAGGATTCCACGTTCGCCACTTGCGCATCATACGCCGCTTTGGCATTGTCTAATTCTTGCTGAGAAATGCCACCACTTTTCGCCAAATTCGCATAACGTTGATACGTTTGACGTAATGAAATCACTTGTGCTTCAGCCGCTTGTAAGCTTGCGCGCTCCACGGAGCTGTCTAATTCCACCAACAACTCACCTTTTTTCACGCTTTGTCCGTTGGTCACTAAAACTTTTGAAATTGTCCCCGCACTTTGCGCACTCAACATCGCCCCTTGATTCGGACGCACCAAACCGGTGGTTTGAATCACCGGTGTCCATTGTTGAGCAGAAACCGTCATTGCCGTCACCGGAACAGCTCTTTCCCCTTGGTTAGCCAAGAAATCCGCAATGCCTTTTGCTTTCATCTGATTCATCACAATCATTGCGATAAAAATTAAGATAAATATTCCCAGCGCCAGTTTTAACAAGAAAACATGAGAACGCTTTGGTTTATTCGTTTGAGTTTGACTCATAAAAAACTCCGTAAAGGTTATCTAATAGCTCAAGTGATTATTTTTGAATGGCGCGCCAAGTGCGGTCGATCACCGACTCCAGCATCGCCATTGAACTCTTATGGGCAAAGTGTTTGCATTTAAACGCGATATTAAGCGCGCTTTGCAAGGAAAGCGCAAATAATAAATGCGGAGGCAGATCACATACTTCGCCGGCTTCTGCGGTTTTTTTACAAAAACGATGCCAAATACCGCGCGTTTCCCATTCTTTGCAAATAGTATAAAACCCGGGCAGAAATTCATATTGCCCCATATTGGCAACTCGCGTTGGATCTTGTTCCAAAGAATGCCAAATATTCCACCACATTTTCCGATAGCGTTGGAAAAACGACTGGTTTTCATCATAGTCTTTTTCCAAGGTTTCTTCAAAAGATTTAAAGATATATCTTGCAAATTGTTCCAGCAATTCATCTTTATTCTTAAAATAAAGATAAATCGTCCCCGGCGAAATTTGGGCCTCTTTGGCAATTTTATGTATGGATAAATTTGGCAAACCCACTGTCGCCATCAAATCATTCGTGGCCGTAAAAATTCGCTCGATCATATCCGTTTCAGATTGATGCATATAAAGTCACTAATAAACTTGGGTTAATTGTGAGAAGTGCGGTTAAAATTTCTCTTTATTCGCACATTTGATAGGTTACAGACAGTAAATAACACACCACTGAATGAACGTTCGTTCATTTTATTGATTTTTTACTTTTTCGCAAGTTAAAAATTGAGCGCCATCCAAAACAGCGCACTATTTTTCATCTAAGACGACAAACCGCACAATGATCGATAGCAATCCATAGAAGAAGATCAAAGTGCGGTCTATTTTTTTCATGTTTTTGAACGAATTAATGTTCGCGGGTTTTGAAGAATGTCACGTCTGGGTAACGCTCTTGCGCAAGATTAAGATTCACCATCGTTGGTGCGATATAAGTGAGGTTATCGCCACCGTCTAACGCCAAGTTTTGTTCATTTTTACGTTTAAACTCTTCAAATTTTTTCGCATCGCCACATTCCACCCAACGTGCGGTTGCCACATTGACGGTTTCATAAATGGCTTCTACGTTGTATTCGGATTTCAAACGCGAAACGACCACATCAAACTGCAGCACACCCACTGCCCCAACGATCAAATCGTTATTTAGCAACGGACGGAAAACCTGTACGGCGCCTTCCTCGGAAAGCTGTACCAAGCCTTTTAATAATTGTTTTTGTTTAAGTGGATCTTTTAAACGAATACGGCGGAATAATTCCGGTGCAAAGTTTGGAATGCCCGTGAATTTTAACTCTTCCCCTTGAGTGAACGTATCACCGATTTGAATCGTGCCGTGATTGTGCAAGCCGATAATGTCGCCGGCATAGGCTTCTTCCGCGTGTGCACGGTCGCCCGCCATAAAGGTTAACGCATCAGAAATCACCACCTCTTTGCCGATACGTACATGTTTGAGTTTCATGCCTTTTTCGTATTTTCCGGACACAACACGTAAGAAGGCAACACGGTCGCGGTGTTTCGGATCCATATTGGCTTGAATCTTAAACACGAAACCGCTGAATTTTTCTTCGTCAGCCGACACTTTACGCGTATCTGCCTGACGGGCTTGCGGTGCAGGCGCCCATTCGGTTAAGCCATCAAGGAAATGATCTACACCAAAATTCCCTAACGCCGTACCAAAAAAGACCGGTGTCAGTTCACCGTTTAGGAATAAATCTAAGTCAAATTCGTTGCTAGCACCTTTGACCAACTCCAATTCATCACGTAATTGTTGTGCCAAATCGTCACCTACGGCGTTATCCAATTCCGGATTATTTAAGCCTTTTACGATTCGCACTTCTTGAATCGTGTGCCCTTGTCCGGTTTGATAGAGATAGGTTTCGTCTTTGTATAAGTGATATACGCCTTTAAACAATTTGCCGCAGCCGATAGGCCACGTAATCGGCGCGCAGTGAATTTTCAATACGCTTTCAACTTCATCCAACAATTCCATCGGATCACGAATATCACGGTCAAGTTTGTTCATAAACGTGATGATCGGCGTGTCGCGCAAACGGGTGACCTCCATCAATTTAATGGTACGTTCCTCAACCCCTTTGGCGGAGTCAATGACCATCAAGCAGCTGTCCACCGCCGTTAAAGTGCGGTAGGTATCTTCAGAGAAATCCTCATGCCCCGGAGTATCCAGCAGGTTGACCAAACAGTCGTTGTACGGAAATTGCATCACGGAAGTGGTAATAGAAATCCCACGTTGTTTTTCCATTTCCATCCAGTCGGATTTTGCGTGCTGTGCGGAACCTTTGCCTTTCACCGAACCGGCTTTTTGAATGGCGTTACCATAAAGCAAAACCTTTTCGGTAATCGTGGTTTTACCCGCATCGGGGTGAGAAATAATCGCAAACGTGCGGCGTTTATTAACTTGTTCTTGTGGGTATGTCATCTGTGCTGTCTGTGTTATTTGATGAAAAAATAAAGAAACCGCCTTAAATGACGGTCCTAAAATGTGTGGCGCAACTATATGCTTTTTAGCCCATTTTTTCAAGTTTGAGAAGCATGAATGCGAGTATGTGCGACAAAGTGCAGTACATTTGGGGCGTACTTTGATACGTCATAAAACATCCTTTTTTCTGACCGCACTTTTTTCTTTTACTGCAACATGAAGTCAACATCAATAAAAATCCTAAAAAATGCAAACGTTTGCGTAAAAAGTGCGGTACAATACGCGCCATTATTTTTACGCAGATAAAAAGGAAATGAAATGACACAACTTAGTCTAAAAAAAATCTATTCCGGTAAAGTACGGGATTTGTATGAAATTGATGACAAACGAATGTTGATGGTCGCCAGTGACAGATTGTCGGCGTTCGATGTGATTTTAGATGATCCGATTCCGCGTAAAGGCGAAATCCTGACACAAATTTCTAACTTTTGGTTTAACAAACTGGCGCACATTATGCCGAATCATTTTACCGGCGACAGCGTTTACGATGTGTTACCCAAAGCAGAAGCCGATTTAGTGAAAGATCGCGCCGTGGTTTGCAAACGCTTAACCCCGATTAAAATCGAATCTATCGTGCGCGGTTATTTAACCGGCAGCGGCCTGAAAGATTACAAACAAACCGGTACCATTTGCGGTTTAGTCTTACCAAAAGGGTTGGTAGAAGCCAGCAAATTGCCTGAACCGATTTTCACGCCATCCAGCAAAGAAGAAATCGGCAATCACGATATTAATATTAGCTATGCCGAGTGCGAAAACTTAATTGGCAAAAATTTAGCGGCACAAGTGAAAGAAAAAGCCATCGCCCTGTATACCGAAGCGGCGAAATATGCCTTAACCAAAGGTATCATTATTTGTGACACCAAATTTGAATTCGGCTTAGATGAAAACGGCACGTTAACCTTGATGGATGAGGTATTAACACCGGATTCTAGCCGTTTCTGGTCAGTAGAGACTTATCAAGAAGGCACAAACCCACCGTCTTTTGATAAACAATTTATTCGTGACTGGTTGGAAAACAGCGGTTGGAATAAACAGCCACCGGCGCCGAAAGTGCCGTCGGATATCATTCAAAAGACTGTAGATAAATACCAAGAAGCCTTGGATTTATTAACAAAATAACACTTAAAGGAATTCCCGCTATGCATTAGAATAGTGGGAATTTTTTGTAACCGGATAGGAGTAATATGAGGTCGGTCGCCATTGTCGGGTTAGGTTGGCTGGGTTTGCCACTGGCGCGACATTTAAAAAATCTAGGCTGGGAAGTTAAAGGCACGAAACGCACACACGATGGAGTAGAACAAATGCGTTTAATGCGTTTGGAAGCCTATCATTTGGAACTTACCCCAGAAATTAATGCGGATCCTGATGATGTCAGTGCATTGCTCGATGTGGATTCATTGATCATTAATATTCCACCAAGCCAATATTTTTTCGATCTCAATCAATATGTCGAAGGCGTGCAAAATCTGGTTAATGAAGCCTTATTACAAGGCGTAAGTCATATTATTTTTATTAGTTCCACCTCCGTTTTTCCTGATATTTCCGCCCATTTTGATGAATCCGTCACCCCACAGCCGGACAGTGACATAGGTCGCGCCTTAGTTGAAATTGAAAATGGCTTGGCAAAAATGCAAGACATCGATTGTGACATTATTCGTTTTGCCGGTTTAGTCGGCAACGATCGCCACCCGGTTTATTCCCTTGCCGGAAAACAAGCACTCAAGTGCGGTCATTCTCCCGTGAATTTAGTCCATCTAGATGATTGCGCACGCGCCATTCAATTATTGTTAGAAACCCCGGGCGGCTACCGTTTATATCATTTGGCTGCGCCAATGCACCCTACACGAGAAGCCTATTATCAGTATGCGGCGGAGAAATACGGGCTAGAACCACCGCACTTTATTAGCTCAGAACAGGATCCGCAGCGCATTATCATGGCGGAAAAAATTTGTCATGAATTAGAATTTGTTTACCAATATCCGGATCCGAATTTAATGCTGACAACAGAAGAATAAAAGTGCGGTTGTTTTTCGAAATGTTTTTACAACACCGTTTTATTAACCCTATTAACCCAAACAAACACAGATAAGGAAAGAAAATATGTCAAATACCATTTTGCAACACTTACCCAAAGGTGAAAAAGTCGGTATCGCCTTTTCCGGCGGCTTAGATACCAGCGCGGCACTGCTTTGGATGCGTCAACACGGCGCCATTCCTTGCGCTTACACCGCGAACCTTGGCCAACCGGATGAAGAGGATTACGAGGCAATTCCACGCAAAGCCAAAGAATATGGCGCAGAAATGGCTCGTTTAATCGACTGCCGCACGCAATTAGCCCAAGAAGGCATTGCGGCGATCCAATGCGGTGCGTTTCACGTGACGACAGGTGGTTTGACTTATTTCAACACTACCCCATTAGGCCGTGCGGTGACCGGCACCATGTTGGTCTCTGCCATGAAAGAAGATGATGTCAATATTTGGGGTGATGGCAGTACTTACAAAGGCAACGACATCGAACGTTTCTATCGTTACGGCTTAATGACCAACCCAAATTTAAAAATTTATAAACCTTGGTTGGATCAAAAATTCATCGATGAATTGGGCGGCCGTTTTGAGATGTCTAACTTCTTAATCGAAAACGGTTTTGATTACAAAATGTCTGTCGAAAAAGCCTATTCCACCGACTCCAACATGCTTGGCGCGACTCACGAAGCAAAAGACTTGGAATTCTTAAATTCCGGTATTCGTATCGTGAACCCAATCATGGGCGTACCATTCTGGCGTGAAGATGTACAAATCAAAGCGGAAGAAGTGACGGTGCGTTTTGAAGAAGGTATCCCGGTGGCATTAAACGGCAAAACCTTCGACAACATCGTAGAATTGTTCCTTGAAGCCAACCGCATTGGTGGTCGTCACGGCTTAGGGATGTCCGACCAAATCGAAAACCGTATCATCGAAGCGAAATCACGCGGCATCTATGAAGCCCCGGGAATGGCGCTCTTACACATCGCTTACGAACGTTTAGTGACCGGTATTCACAACGAAGACACCATTGAACAATACCGCATCAACGGTATCCGTTTAGGCCGCTTGTTATACCAAGGTCGCTGGTTCGATCCACAAGCCTTAATGTTGCGTGAAACCGCTCAACGTTGGGTAGCTCGCGCAGTCACCGGTGAAGTGACGTTAGAGCTGCGTCGTGGTAACGACTACTCCTTACTCAATACCGAATCCCCGAATTTAACCTACCATCCGGAACGTTTGAGTATGGAAAAAGTGGAAAATGCACCGTTTGATCCGGTGGATCGTATTGGTCAATTAACCATGCGTAACCTTGACATCACCGACACCCGCGACAAACTCGGCATCTATTCCCGCACAGGTTTACTGGCGACAAACAAAGATTCTGCGTTACCGCAATTATACAAAAAAGCATAAAACTCTCTCTTTTTTGACCGCACTTTGAGACATCTCTGTGCGGTCTTCTTTTGCGATTTAACCTCAACAAAAAGGATGAACGGATTTGTTCAATCTATGCCTTAATTTTCTTTTCCGGAACATTAAAGCACAGCTCATTTTGGTGTATGATACGGTTTCATTATTTTCCTCATGAATATGAATCTTTCTCATGAAACCAATCTTTCTTGAACTTCGACACCTTAAAACCTTACTCGCCTTAAAAGAAACAGGCAGTGTTTCTTTGGCGGCAAAACGGGTTTATCTCACCCAATCCGCCCTTTCGCACCAAATTAAACTGTTGGAAGATCAATACGGTTTGCCGTTATTTGAACGTAAAACCCAGCCGTTGCACTTTACCCCGGCGGGTGAGCGGTTGATTCAGCTTGCCAATGAGATTTTGCCGAAAGTGATTGAGGCAGAGCGTGATTTGGCGCGGGTGAAACAAGGAGAAGCCGGCGAATTACGCATTGCAGTGGAATGCCACACCTGCTTCGATTGGCTCATGCCGGCTATGGATTTATTCCGTCAACATTGGCCGTTAGTCGAGTTGGATATTGTGTCCGGTTTCCACACCGATGCTGTCGGGTTGTTGTTAAGCCATCGTGCTGATTGGGCGGTGGTGCAAGAGGTCGAAGAAACACCGGGCATTGTGTATAAGCCGTTGTTTTCCTATGAAATGGTAGGCTTGTGCGCGAAAGATCATCCGCTAGCAACCAAAGAGATTTGGCAAGCAGAAGACTTTATTGATCAAACCTTGATTACTTATCCTGTGCCGGATGATATGTTGGATTTGTTGCGTAAGGTATTACACCCGAAAGGCATCAATCCGACCCGCCGAACCAGTGAGCTCACCATTGCCATCATTCAGTTGGTGGCCAGTAAACGTGGTGTGGCAGCATTGCCGTTTTGGGCAGCGAAGCCTTATTTGGATCGTGGCTACATTGTGGCACGCAAAATCACCGAACAGGGATTACACAGTAATCTTTATGCCGCAACGCGAGAATTAGATTCACAAATGGCGTTCGTGGATGATTTCTATGAAACCGTGAAAGCCCAAAGTTTTTCTACCTTGCCTGAGTTATCCATCTTAGAAGAGATTCCGTTGTATGTCTGATGTCAAGACAAATTCCCATCCCATTTGGGCGGCAGCAAAAGCCGCCTTGCCCTATAGTGCGCCGATGCTTGCCGGTTTTTTGTTCCTTGGCGTGGCTTACGGCATTTACATGAAAGCGCTTGGTTTTGGTGTTTGGTATCCTGTATTGATGGCGTTATTCATCTACGCCGGTTCCGTGGAATTCATCATTGCCGGTGCATTAAGTTTGGCATTTGCGCCGTTAAATGCCTTATTGATTACCTTGATGGTGAGTGGCAGACAGCTTTTTTATAGCATTGCGATGTTGGAAAAATACGGAAAATCCTTGGGCAAAAAACGCCCATACCTTATTGCCACGTTGGTAGATGAATCTTTTTCCTTGAATTACATGTCAAACGTCCCACCGCATATTGATCGTGGCTGGTATCTCTTTTTTGTTTCGTTTTATTTGCATATGTACTGGGCAATCGGTGCTGGCATTGGCAACGTATTCGGGAACATTATTCCCTTTGATTTGAAAGGCATTGAATTTGCCATGACGGCATTATTTTTAGTGATTTTTGCCGAAAACTGGGCGCAGGAAAAATCTCATGAAAGCTCCTTGTTGGGTTTGGCGATCGCTGCCCTTTCCCTCCTGATTTTCGGACATGACTATTTCTTATTGCCTACCTTGATTGGCATCTGGACGGTGTTGACTTTCCGCCGACCAAAATTAGCCTCAAGATTAGAGAGAATTAAAGAATGACATTAAGTGAACAAATTATCACCATTGCTATTGCTGTACTGGCAGTGCAATTTACCCGCTGGCTGCCCTTTTGGATTTTCCCGGCTAACCGCCCAATTCCCGAATATATCCGTTATTTAGGTAACGTCTTACCGGCGGCAATGTTTGGTATGCTCGTGGTGTATTGCTACAAAAACGTAGATGTATTTAGCGGTTTTCATGGTGTTCCCGAATTTCTTTCCGGTGTGATTGTCGTTGCGTTACATTTGTGGAAACGTAATATGTTCTTATCCATCGCTGCCGGCACGATATTATATATGTTCTTGGTACAACAGGTGTTTGTGTAAAAAGACGTTAAAAGATGACCGCACTTTTTCGCCATGGATTTTCTATACCGGCAAGGAAAAGACTTGGCTTATGCTATAATTCTCCGCAAATTCTTACCGCACTTTAGGATCAATATGTCGCTTCAATTCAATATGATTGCGTTACTTTTGGTGGTGTTAATTTTGCTCGGCATTTTAAGTCACAATAGCGCCATCACCATTCCCGCCGCTGTGTTACTGATCATGCAGCAAACGTTTCTCGCTCAATATATTCCTTATTTGGAAAAATACGGCTTGCACGTTGGTATCGTGATTTTAACCATTGGCGTTTTAAGCCCGTTGGTTTCCGGCAAAATTCAGCTCCCGGGCTTGCCGGCCTTTGTCAGTTGGAAAATGTTCGTTGCCATTGCGGTGGGTGTATTGGTCGCGTGGCTTGCGGGCAAAGGCGTTCCGCTCATGGGTGAGCAACCAATATTGGTAACAGGCTTGGTGATCGGCACCATTATCGGTGTCTCTTTTCTGGGAGGTATCCCTGTTGGGCCGCTTATCGCTGCCGGTATTTTAGCCGTATTAATAGGAAAATTTTAAATGAAAAACAAATGGTTATTGATTGCCGCCTTGAGCGGTTTTTTCTGTGTGGCTCTCGGTGCGTTTGCCGCCCATGGGTTAAGTCATGTTTTAGACGAGAAAGCCCTCGCCTGGATTGATACCGGCTTAAAATATCAAATCTTCCATACGCTTGCTGTTCTGGTGATTGCTTTATCCCTTTGGCATGAGGCTAAATTTGCACAATTAGCGATGCGAGCATGGTCATTGGGGATTTTATTATTCAGCGGCAGCTTATACGCCCTTGCTTTCGGCGCCGGTAAATTCTTAGTCTGGATTACGCCCGTTGGCGGCACACTCTTTTTAATCGGCTGGCTTTGCTTGGCTTACGGTAGTTTTAAAAGTAAATCGGTATGAAGAACAGAACTGTAAAACACGAATTAACTCCGCTACAACAATCCCTTTTTTCTCAGTTAATTGACATCATGTTGGTGGATAAACGCCGTTTATCCACCCGCATTCACGGCATCGGCAAGATTAAAAGCCAAGAAGCTCAACAAGCCGTTGCTGAAGAAATCGAACAGCAAATTGAACAAGCAAGATTACGTGTAGAAAATCGTAAAAGTGCGGTCAAAAATCCCATCGTTTTTCCGGAAAGCCTGCCGGTGAGCCAACGCAAAGCAGAAATTGAAAAACTGCTTTCTGAACATCAGGTCATTGTTGTCGCAGGGGAAACCGGTTCGGGGAAAACCACCCAGTTGCCGAAAATGTGTTTGGAACTCGGATTAGGTCATCTTGGTACCATCGGACACACCCAACCACGCCGTATTGCCGCCCGTTCGGTAGCGGCTCGAATCGCGGAAGAATTACAAACAGAACTTGGCGATTTGGTGGGCTACAAAGTCCGTTTTAATGATCAAATCAGTGACAACACCCAAATCAAGTTGATGACGGACGGGATTTTACTGGCGGAAATTCAAACGGATCGTTTCCTCAATCAATATTCCTGCCTGATTATCGATGAGGCCCACGAACGCAGCTTAAATAATGATTTTATTCTCGGTTATTTGAAACAGCTGCTGCCACGCCGTCCGGACTTAAAAGTCATTATCACCTCGGCCACCATTGATGTGGAACGTTTTTCCAAACATTTCAACAATGCGCCGATTATCGAAGTCTCGGGCAGAACTTATCCCGTGGAAGTGCGTTATCGCCCTGTTGCGGAAGAAGACGATCAAGATCAGCTACAAGGCATTCTCAATGCGGTGGATGAGCTGCAAGCGGAAGGTCGTGGCGATATTTTGATCTTTATGAACGGTGAACGGGAAATTCGCGACACCGCCGAAGCCTTGCAAAAGCAAAATTTAAAACACACGGAAATCCTACCGCTCTTTGCCCGCTTGTCTGCGCAAGAACAAAATAAAATTTTCCATCCTAGCGGCTTAAATCGCATTGTGTTAGCCACCAATGTGGCGGAAACCTCATTGACCGTGCCCGGCATTAAATATGTGATTGACCCCGGCACGGCGCGTATTTCCCGTTATAGCTATCGCACCAAAGTGCAGCGCTTGCCTATTGAGCCGATTTCACAGGCTTCTGCCAATCAGCGGAAAGGGCGTTGCGGACGGGTGAGCGAAGGCATTTGTATTCGTCTTTATTCGGAGGAGGATTTTAACAATCGCCCGGAATTTACCGATCCGGAAATTTTGCGTACCAATTTGGCTTCCGTCATTTTGCAAATGACAGCATTGGGTTTGGATGACATTGAAGCGTTTCCTTTTGTGGATGCGCCGGATAAACGGCATATCCAAGATGGCGTGAAGTTATTGGAAGAGCTGGGGGCGTTTGAAACCGTTCAAACTAAATCGGGTGAAAAACGTCGATTAACGACAATCGGTCGCCATCTTGCCCAACTCCCGGTCGATCCACGCCTTGCTAAAATGCTTCTAAGTGCGGTTGATTTTGGCAGCGTTTATGAAGTGATGATTATCGTCTCCGCGTTATCCATCCAAGATCCGCGTGAGCGTCCAACCGAAAAACAACAGGCTTCCGATGAAAAACATCGCCGTTTTGCTGATAAAAAATCGGATTTCTTAGCGTTTTTGAATCTTTGGAATTATGTGCAAGAACAGCAAAAGGCACTGACGAAAAATCAATTCCGTCGCCAATGCCAAAAGGATTTCTTAAATTATCTGCGCATTCGCGAATGGCAGGATATTTATCAGCAAATTCGTCTTGCCGTGCGTGAAATGGGCTTGCCGATTAATTCTGAAAAAGCCGAATATCAGCAAATTCACACCGCACTTTTAAGCGGTTTGCTGTCGCATATCGGCTTAAAAGAAGCGGAAAAACAACAATATCTTGGCGCGCGCAATGCGCATTTTGCGATTTTCCCAAATTCCGTGCTTTTCAAAAAACAACCGAAATGGGTGATGGCGGCAGAGTTGGTGGAAACCTCCAAACTTTGGGGTCGCATGGTGGCGGAAATTGAGCCGGAATGGATTGAGCCGCTCGCCGAGCATTTAACCAAAAAATCCTATTCTGAGCCGCGTTGGTCGAAATCTCGCGGGGCGGTGATTGCCGATGAAAAAGTCAGTTTGTATGGCGTGCCAATTGTGGCAGCCCGACCGGTGAATTACGGCGCCATTGACCCAGGGGTGAGCCGTGAGATCTTTATTCAATCTGCCTTAGTGGAGGGGGATTGGAATACCAAGCATAAATTCTTCAAGCAAAATCAGCAGCTGATTCGTGAAGTGGAGGAATTGGAACACAAAAGCCGTCGCCGCGATATTTTGGTGGACGAGCGCACTTTATTTGAGTTTTACGATCAGCGTATCGGCACAGACGTGGTGTCGCAAAAACATTTTGATACTTGGTGGAAAAAGGCGGAAAAACAAGATCCTGAGCTACTTAATTTTGAACGCTCATTTTTGATTAAGGATGATGCAGAACAAGTGAGCAAGTTGGATTTCCCGAATTTCTGGCATCAAGGCAATCTGAAACTCAAACTGACTTATCAATTTGAACCGGGTACGGATGCGGACGGCGTGACCGTGCATATTCCGTTGCCGTTACTCAACCAAGTGGACATGACCGGTTTTGATTGGCAAATTCCGGGCTTGCGGGAAGAACTGGTGATTGCGCTGATTAAGTCTCTGCCGAAATCCTATCGCCGTAATTTCGTGCCTGCACCCAATTATGCCCAAGCCTTTTTAGGGCGTGCCGTGCCGTTGGAAAAACCGTTGTTGGATACGTTGATTTATGAATTGCGTCGCATGACGGGCGTCACCGTAGAGGCGGAACATTGGCATTGGGAGCAAATCCCAAGCCATTTGAAAATGGCCTTCCGCGTAGTAGATGAAAACGGCAAGAAAATCGCCGAATCCATGAATTTGGACGAGCTAAAATTTAGTTTAAAAGATCGTGTGCAAGAAAGCATTTCCGCCGTGGCAGACGATGGCATTGAACAAAGCGGACTGCACATTTGGAGTTTTGCAGAGTTGCCACAATGTTACGAACAAAAGCAGCGCGGTTTCAGTGTGAAAGCCTTTCCTGCCATTGTGGACGAAAAAGACGCAGTGGGCATTAAACTGTTTGAAACGGAATTTGAACAAGCGGTGGCAATGCAACAAGGTTTGCGTCGCTTGTTGCTGCTCAACGTGCCGTCACCGATTAAATATCTGCATGAAAAATTGCCGAATAAAGCCAAATTGGGGCTGTATTTCACACCATTTGGTCGTGTGTTGGATTTGATTGATGACTGTATTGCTTGTGCTGTGGATAAACTGATTGCTGATTTTGGTGGCTTTGTGTGGAACGAAGAAGGTTTTAATAAGCTACGGGATTTCGTGCGTGAAAACGTTAATGAAGTCACCGTGGATATTGCGCAAAAAGTGGAGCAGATCCTCACGCTCACACACCAGCTCAACCAACGTCTCAAAGGCAAAATGGATTTCACTATGGCATTTGCCCTGTCTGATATGAAAAGCCAGATTTCAGGTTTGATTTATCAAGGATTCGTACAAAAAAGCGGCTACGCCCGCCTGCCGGATTTACTCCGCTATCTGCAAGCCATCGATAAACGTATGGATAAACTCGCTCAGGATGTCAATCGCGATCGTGCCGCCATGTTGTGCGTGGAACAAGTGCAACAAGCCTATCAACAGCTTCTTGCCAAACTGCCGAAATCCAAACCGATTTCTGATGAAGTGGCGGAGATTCGATATATGATCGAAGAATTGCGTGTGAGTTTATTTGCGCAGCAGTTAGGAACGAAGTATCAGGTGTCGGATAAACGGATTTTGAATGCGATTAATGAAATTTAGTAATTATGAGGAAAATATATGAATAACTATGTGGCTCCTAAATTTAATCTTGAAGCTTTTAATTGTCCATTTTGTAATACGTATGCTTATATGGCGTGGAATAGTGGTTCGGAGTGGGACTTTTCGAATTACAGAGAGGCTAAATGTTATAAATGTAAGAAAAAAAGTTTATGGAGAAAAGAGATGCACGTAGATCCACTTGTAGGTGCTGTAGGATTTATGATTTATCCTGATACGGGAAATGCTCCTTTTCCTGTAGAAGATATGCCCGAAGATGTTAAGGCTGATTATATGGAGGCGGCTTCTATTTTTAGCAAATCTCATCGTGGTGGAGCAGCTTTATTAAGATTAGCATTACAGAAGTTATTAAAACACTTGGGTAAAGAGGGTAAAAACATTAATGATGATATTCGTGCATTAGCAGGTGATGGTTCTTTGCCTGCTAAGGTGATACAAGTTGCAGATACCTTAAGAATTACTGGAAATAATGCAGTTCACCCAGGAACTATGTCAGATGAAGATTTTGATGATGTTGCAGAAAAAATGTTTGACTTAATTAACTTCATTGTTCGTAAAGCTATTACAGAACCAAAAGAGCTAGATGAATTATATTTGAAGACCCCAGAGTCAGCTAGAAAGTCTGCAGAAATGCAAGATGAGAAAAATAGGGATAAGTCTGAAAATAGAAACGTTGTAAAAGATTAGATTTTTCCCCCTCTCCCAAGATAGCGCAAGCGTCCACGCTTGTGCTTATTTGGTCCAAGCGAGGATGCTTGAACCATCGTTCTGTTTTTAGAAAGTGCGGTTACTTTTCCAATCATTTTTAAGTGTTATCGTGCAAAATTGAGTTTCAATAATTCATATTAAGTCTGATTCATCCATAAATAAACATATAAAAATAACAATCCGCATGTAAAACATGTGGTTTTTAGGCTCTACTATAAGCACTTATACTTCACAAGCTACTCAAAACGTGTCTAATAACTTCCTTAACTACCCTTTAAAGGGATCATGCTCTTTCGTCGATAAATTATCTTGAACCTGTCTTCTTTTCCTCGATTCCTTATATACTCCTCCACAAGTTTTGTATTTAGACCCACTATGCTGACAAAATCCGTTCGTCCAGAAATGTCTATTTCCATATCACTATTTTAGTAAATTGTAGCGTGCAACTTGTTGCACGAAATCGTGACTGCCCGAAAGGGGTAAATAACGTTCTATGGGTGGCTTGGTCGTGTATCAAGACGCACGCTACGCACGAAATCATGAATTACACATCGAGGTTAATCATTCGTGCAACAAGTTGCACGCTACGTGGGGATAAATAATCCTCCGAGATGGCGCATGTTTCCTAACGTGTACCTTTCTATATGAGTTCTCCAAGATAGAGAAAGCGTCCACACTTGTGCTTATTTGAGCTAAGCGAGGACGCTTACCATTGTTTATTGTTACTTTTCCAATTATTTTTTAAGTCTTATCACACAAAACTGTGTTTTAGTGATTCATATAAAATTCAGGTTGATATCAAACTAGCAAACAAAATACGCACATAATAAATATATAAAAATCAAAAACCCCCGACGCTCTCACATCAGGGGTTAATACGAATAAAC
>NZ_KE952628.1:0-23369 GCF_000466335.1 Aggregatibacter sp. oral taxon 458 str. W10330
AAAAAAATGTTTGATAGGTTAGAAAAAATACAATCTATGTAATTTAATGCAAATTTTCACCGCACTTATACTACAATCTAAGCGAATAGCAATTATGCTTATTGGCGGTTAAACTATTTCGTCTTCTTTGATACAATTTCTTCAATTATTCAGATTCCTATTTTTGAGGTTTGTTGTGACAAAATTCCATTTTCCAACATTTCATGAAATGTTTCCCGTAGAAAAACGCAAATTAAAATTATTGCGGGAATGGCTACGTTATCGGGTGCGCCGTTTGGTTTTTGCAACGCAATGCCGGGCGTTGGTCAATTTTATTCATGAAAATCCATTGTGGCAGCCGGTTTTTGTACAGTATCCTTATCGTGTGAATACGCTATTAAGCCAGTACTGTGATAAACACTTTAATGCGACACAGCGTTTAGACGCTATTAAGACCAATTTTGCCATGGCGGAAAAACACTTTGGTGTGGCGTTATGCGAGACATTAATTTCACAACAGCCGGTGTTGTTAGCTCAGTTAACGGATGAATTGGCGTTAAATTTAACACTCAACCATATCGATCCTTATGAAGGTTTTTTTGCTATCGCTTTAACCGATGCTAATCAACGTACGATTTATTCTGCCAGCTTTACATTTTTAACGGATAACCGTTTATTGATCGCCTCAATTCAAGGACCAAAAGGCGATGAAGCACAGGATTTAGTGCGTCAGGCGACAAAATTGCTGCATGGTGTTCGTCCGATGTTTATGTTGGTGAATGCCTTTAAAGTTTTTGCGGAGACGTTGAATTGTCGTTTGGAAGGCATTCCGCATAAACGTCAGGCCAAATATCGTTGGAATGATTCGGCAAAATTATTGTTTAACTACGATGAATTTTGGCAAGAAAATGAGGGTAAGTTGGCAGAAAATTATTGGCAAATTCCGACCGCACTTGAGCGTCGTCCTTTAGAAGACATTCAAAGTAAAAAACGTTCTATGTATCGCAAACGTTATGATATGTTTGACCAGATGACCGCTGAGATTCAATCCCTTTTGAAAGAGAAAAATCATGAATAAAATTATTACGGTTGACGGACCAAGTGGTGCAGGTAAAGGTACTTTATGTTACGCATTGGCAGAAAAACTAGGTTTTGCGTTGCTAGATTCCGGCGCAATTTATCGTGTGACGGCATTGGCCGCGTTAAAACGCCATGCCGATTTAACCAATGAAACCGAATTGGCTGATCTTGCCCGTCATTTGGATATTCAGTTTGTGCCGAAAAATGGTGAGGTGAATGTATTATTAGGTGGCATGGATGTCAGCCATTTAATTCGTACGCAAGAAGTGGCGGATGCCGCATCAAAAGTGGCAGTTTTTCCGCAAGTTCGTGCTGCATTATTACAACTTCAGCAGGATTTCGCCCAAAATGACGGTTTAATTGCCGATGGTCGCGATATGGGAACAGTGGTATTTCCTGATGCGCAAGTGAAATTATTTTTAGATGCGAGTGCGGAAGAACGTGCAAAAAGACGTTATAACCAGTTGCAAAATAAGGGGATTAATGGTAACTTTGCACAGATTTTAGCCGAGATAAAAGAGCGTGATTTGCGCGATAGAAATCGAGCAGTTGCTCCTTTAAAACCTGCTGAGGATGCGTTTCTACTTGACAGCACGACATTGAGTATCGATGAAGTGATTTATCAAGCCTTAAGCTATATTCAGCAACGTATTGATATTAAAGCTTAAATTTTTATGGTTTATTCAAGGATGGATAAACTTTATTATCAGCCCCACTTTTTATGGATTAGAAGTGGACGTTATTTACTTAAATTGAAGATTAATTATGACAGAATCTTTTGCTCAACTTTTTGAAGAATCATTAAAAGACCTTGAAACCCGTCAAGGTGCAGTTGTTAAAGGTACCATCGTTGCTATCCAAAAAGGCTTCGTACTTGTAGATACCGGTTCTAAATCCGAGTCTGCAATTCCTTCCGAAGAATTTTTAAATGCACAAGGTGAATTGGAAGTTCAAGTTGGTGATGTTGTTGATGTTGTGCTTAAAGCTGTGGATGATGGTTTCGGTGAAACTGTTGCTTCCCGTGCTGATGCAAAACGCAACGAAGCTTGGATTGTATTGGAAAAAGCTTATGACGAACAAGCAACTGTACTTGGTTTAGTTAACGGTAAAGTGAAAGGCGGCTTCACAGTTGAGTTAAACGGTGTTCGCGCATTCTTACCGGGTTCATTAGTGGATACCCGTCCAGTTCGTGACGCAGATCACTTACTTGGTAAAGAATTAGAATTCAAAGTAATCAAACTTGATCAAAAACGTAACAATGTTGTTGTTTCCCGTCGTGCAGTAATCGAATCTGAAAGCAGCCAAGATCGTGAAGAAGTATTAGCGAACTTGTCTGAAGGTGCTGAAGTTAAAGGTACTGTTAAGAACTTAACTGACTACGGTGCATTCGTTGATTTAGGCGGTGTTGACGGTTTATTACATATTACCGATATGGCTTGGAAACGTGTTAAACACCCAAGCGAAATCGTTAATGTTGGTGATGAAATCACTGTTAAAGTATTGAAATTCGACAAAGATCGTACCCGTGTTTCTTTAGGCTTAAAACAATTAGGTCAAGACCCTTGGGCGGCAATCGCTGAAAATCATCCAGTAAACAGCAAATTAACCGGTAAAGTCACTAACTTAACTGACTACGGTTGTTTCGTTGAAATTTTAGACGGTGTTGAAGGTTTAGTTCACGTTTCTGAAATGGATTGGACTAACAAAAATATCCACCCATCTAAAGTGGTTAGCTTAGGTGATGTAGTTGAAGTGATGGTATTAGAAATTGATGAAGAACGTCGTCGTATTTCTTTAGGTTTAAAACAATGTAAACCAAATCCATGGACTCAATTCGCGGAAACTCACAACAAAGGTGACAAAGTTGTTGGTAAAATCAAATCTATCACTGACTTTGGTATCTTCATCGGTTTAGAAGGCGGTATCGACGGTTTAGTCCACCTATCTGATATTTCTTGGAATGTTCAAGGTGAAGAAGCGGTTCGTAACTACAAAAAAGGTGATGAAGTTGCCGCAGTTGTATTACAAGTCGATGCAGTGAAAGAGCGTATTTCTTTAGGTATCAAACAACTTGAAGAAGATCCATTCAATAACTTCGTTGCTATCAACAAAAAAGGTGCTGTATTAAATGCAAAAGTAGTTGAAGCAGATGCAAAAGGCGCTAAAGTTGAATTAGACGGCGGTGTTGAAGGTTACATTCGCGCAGCTGATTTAACTCATGAAGTTGCTGTAGGCGATGTTGTTGAAGCAAAATACACCGGTGTAGATCGTAAATCACGTATTGTTCACTTGTCTGTACGTGCAAAAGATCAAGCTGAAGAAGCGGCCGCTGTAGCAAACGTGAATAAGCAAGAAGAAGTTGCTATTCCAAATGCCATGGCTGAAGCTTTCAAAGCAGCTAAAGGTGAATAATTCACTTCATTAATAAACCGGCATAGCAATATGCCGGTTCATAAAAAGTTAGGAGAATGGTATGACAAAGTCAGAGCTTATTGGGCTTTTAATGCAAAAAAATAATAGCCTTTCCCTGAAACATATCGAAGAAGCCGTCAAAGCCATTTTAGAGCAAATGTCATGCGTATTAGAAAATGGCGAACGTATTGAAGTCCGAGGATTTGGTAGCTTTTCTTTACACTGTCGTCAACCTAGACTTGGGCGAAATCCTAAAACGGGAGAACAGGTTCAATTAGAAGCGAAGTGCGTACCCTATTTTAAAGCGGGCAAAGAGCTAAGAAAACGCGTTGACGTTTATGCATAATTTATTTCACTAACTTTCATTAACGACACTTTTAAGTGTCGTTTTTTATGCTCATTTTTGGCATAATGAGCAACAACTTTATTTTAAGGAGAAACCAAATGATTAAATATATTTTGGGATTAATCATTATCTTGGCTATCATCTTAGTTGCTGTTACCGTGGGAGCAAATAACGATCAAGTAATTACCTTTAATTACATTTTTGCACAAAGCCAATTCCAACTTTCTACCTTAGTCGCTATTTTATTTGGCTTAGGG
The DNA here is from genome assembly GCF_000466335.1 of Aggregatibacter sp. oral taxon 458 str. W10330. Lineage (NCBI taxonomy): Bacteria > Pseudomonadati > Pseudomonadota > Gammaproteobacteria > Pasteurellales > Pasteurellaceae > Aggregatibacter > Aggregatibacter sp. oral taxon 458. Next base: position 4,075 of record NZ_KE952628.1, read on the forward strand.
CTTATCCTTGGTTGGTTTATCACAGGGGTTTTCTACCTTAAGTTAAAATTAAAAAATATTGCATTAAATCGTCAAATAAAACGCCAAACTCAACAAATCAATGAATTAACGACCAGCAGAGATAAGGCTCCTCAATAATGCTTGAACTACTCTTCCTTCTTCTACCGATAGCTGCCGCGTATGGTTGGTATATGGGGCATCGTAGCGCCAAAAAAGATCAGGAAGATATCAGTAATAAACTCTCCCGTGATTACGTTGCTGGGGTTAATTTTCTTTTAGCCAATCAAACTGAAAAAGCTGTTGATTTATTTTTAGATATGCTACAAAAGCAGGAAAATGAAAATGAAATTGACAGCAATTCACAATTTGAAGCTGAACTTACCTTAGGTAATTTATTTCGTTCTCGAGGTGAAGTGGATCGCGCATTACGTATCCATCAAGCTCTTGATAGCAGTCCTCATTACACATTCGAACAAAAGTTATTAGCTAAACAGCAATTAGCCCGAGATTTTATGGCAGTAGGTTTTTTTGACCGCGCCGAACACCTTTATATTTTAATGGTAGATGAACCGGAGTTTGCTGAAGGCGCACTACAACAGCTTGCGCTTATTTATCAGAAAACGAAAGAATGGAAAAAAGCCATTAATGTTGCGGAAAAATTAGCCAAAATATCACCCAATAGCCATCAAATTGAATTAGCGCATTATTATTGTGAGTATGTCAAAAATCTCCCTGACGAAAGTAAAGAAGATCCAAAACAAATTTTGTTACAAGCCCTCACCGTTTCTCCAACTTGCGTACGCGCCTCTATGATGCTGGCAGAATTATCCATCAAACAGAAAGATTACCAAAGTGCGGTGCATTTTTTAGAAAATATTTTAACGCAAAATCCTGATTATATTGGTGAGGTCTTGCACCGTTTAAAATTCTGTTATCAACAACTCAATCAACGGGATAATTTTGAATTATTTCTCATTAAGGCAAGCCGTGAAAAGAATAACAGTGCCGTTGCATTAATGTTAGCGGACTTAATTGAAGAAAAAGACGGTCGCGCCGCTGCACAACTCAAACTTTACCAACAATTACAGCAAAATCCGGCAACCCCTATTTTTCACCGTTTTATTCAATATCAAATTGATGACGCAGAAAAGGGCCGAGGAAAAGACAGCTTGATCTTGTTACATAAAATGGTAGGAGAACGAATTAAACAAACGTTTGGTTATCGTTGCAGTAATTGCGGTTATCAAACACACAAATTAATTTGGTGTTGTCCTTCTTGCCGCCAATGGGAAACGATTAAACCGGTTAGCTCAATTGAGCATAATTAAATGCTAGCCTGCGTGTTTATAAGGAGAAAACTATGACGAATAAAGTCATCATTGCATTAGATTACGAAAAAGAAGCCGACGCATTGGCATTGGTTGATCAGCTTGACCCACAAACCTGTCGCTTAAAAGTCGGAAAAGAAATGTTTACAACCCTTGGTACCGGATTTGTAAAACAACTACATAGTCGCCACTTTGATGTTTTTCTGGATTTAAAATTCCATGACATTCCAAATACAGTGGCAAGAGCGGTTCGTTCTGCCGCTGATTTAGGTGTTTGGATGGTGGACTTACACGCCAGTGGCGGTTTGCGCATGATGGATGAAGCGAAAAAAATCCTTGAACCTTACGGTAAAGAGGCGCCTTTACTGATTGGAGTAACCGTGTTAACCAGCATGGAAGACTTGGATTTATTACAAATCGGCATTAATTCCTCGCCAATGGAACATGTTATTCGTTTGGCACATTTAACACAACGTGCCGGATTAGATGGTGTGGTATGCTCCCCACAAGAAGTTGAAATTTTGCGTAGTACCTGTGGACCGGATTTTAAATTAGTTACCCCGGGAATTCGCCCTATCGGCACAGATTTTGGCGATCAACGTCGTGTCATGACACCGGCTGCCGCAATTCGCTCCGGTGCAGATTATTTAGTGATTGGTCGCCCAATTACGCAAGCTAAAAATCCGGTTGACGTTTTAAATGCGATTAACGCTTCCATTGCGTAAATTATTATGACGAGTCATTTAGTTTATTCTACCGAGAGTGGACGGATTAAAGCTGATAAACCACAAGCGCAAATTCCCCAAGGGGATGGCATTGTACGTATCCAGTTGCAAAAAAGCGGACGCAAAGGCAATGGTGTCAGTATCATCACCGGATTGGGGCTTGCTGAAACCGAATTAAAATTGCTTGCGGCAGAGTTTAAAAAACGTTGTGGTTGTGGAGGTGCTGTAAAAAATCACACCATTGAAATTCAAGGGGAAAAACGTGATTTACTGAAACAGTTACTGGAACAAAAGGGTTATAAGGTAAAATTAGCCGGCGGTTAACCCTCTATTCTTTAAAAAACATCTCCATATTTAAAAAGAGAAAGCACAAAATGCTAACGTTTTGTGCTTTCTTTGCTTTCTAATATTTCTAATATTTCTAATATTTCTAATAAAGAGACCTTAATCAATTGAGGTGTTCTGAGGCTTATCTACAACGTTCTAATACATTAGCTAATTTGCCCTAAAATTCACCGCACTTTTTGATCATAAAAGGCCTCATTACGATTTAGGTATATCAACACCTGAAGCCAGTAGATCTTGAATATCTGATTTTAAGACATCGGCTTTAGGCCCGTAAATGGCTTGAATACCTGAACCTTTTACAATAAAGCCCATTGCACCGGCTTGTTTCCAACTCGCCTCATCTCCGACTAAATCAGGATTATGCACTGTGATACGTAAACGTGTCATACAGGCATCCACCTCAGCAATATTGTTGCGTCCACCGAGAAGATTGATGATTTGTACTACTTGCGCACTAGCATTTGCGACTTTTTTCTCCTCAGCAGCAGGCGATTCGTCAGTGCCTTTCGCATCGTAGTTGCCGTTACGACCTGCTGTGGCTAGATTGAATTTCTTAATCATGAAATTTGCGATGACAAATGACAACACAGCAAAAAGACCGGAAACCCAAATGAAATTAACCAGATCCATGCCAATACCCGCTTTAATCGCCATTGGCGTACGGGTTAAAAATTCAATATTCCCAAACGCATGAACCCGTAAATTCACAATGTCTGCCATGGCAAAGGCACAACCTTGCACAACGGCATAAACAAGGTAAAGCGGTAATGCAACGAACATAAACATATATTCGATAGGCTCAGTAACACCGGTTAAAAACACCGCAAGGGCAGAAGAAAGGAAAATCCCTTTATAGAGGGTTTTCTTATCTGGATCAACATTGAGATACATCGCTAACGTAATCCCCATGAGAATACCACTTGAACCAATCATTTGCCCCACTTTAAAACGTGCTGGGGTAACATGAGTGAGCAGTTCATTATATTGTGCTAAATCACCGGAATCTTTCAGGTTGATTAAATCACTGATCCAAGCGAGCCATAAAGGATCTTGTCCAAAAACTTGCTTACCTTGTTGTACTCCGGTTAAAAATTCATAGGTACCGCCCAATGATGTGTAGTTCATAGGAATGGTAAGCATATGATGCAGCCCAAATGGTAATAAAAGACGTTCTAATGTGCCATAAACAAATGGGGCTAAGATCGGCGCAGAACTTTGTGAATTCGCAATCCACTCTCCAAAATGGTTTATACCGGTTTGTACTAAAGGCCAGAATAACGCCAAAATAATCGCAACGAATACGGAACGATAAATGACAACGAAAGGAACAAAGCGTTTACCATTAAAAAAGGTCAACACCTCTGGTAGTTTACGGAAGTTGTAGTAACTATTAAAGGTTGTTGCGCCTACAAAGCCCGCAATGATTCCCACAAAAACGCCCATATTTAATGCGGGTTGTCCAAGAATATTCACAAAATAATGTGCCACCGGAATATCACCTGCAAATAGCGTGCTCACATGCGCCGTTGGGTCGGTTAACATTTCAACTTTTACGCCGAAAAAATTTCCCGTAATTAAGTTAATGAGAATAAAGGCAAGACCTGCGGCAAATGCACCACCCGCACGTTCATTTGCCCAACTACCACCAATCGCCAAAGCAAATAAGAGATGTAAGTTACCAATAATCCCCCAACCAATTTGTGCAATGATATGACCGATGCGAGCCAGCCATTCAGCATCACTCATTAATGGTAATGAGTTACCGATACTCACCATTAAACCTGCAGCAGGCATTACGGCAATCACGACCATCAGACATTTGCCAAATTTTTGCCAAAATTCAAAACTGAGCAATTTTTTCATATGTGTTCTCCTACAAAATGAGCTCAACGTCTAAACCGAAATGATCGGAAACGACCGGTTTATTTTTACCATTAAAAATCACCTGACTTGATAAAACCTGTTTCGGTTGATTTAAAAAAATGTAATCTAAGCGCTTTTCTTCGCTGTGGCCATTCCAACCATCAATGGCTTTCTCAACGGTAATTCCGCTGTCTTTCTGTTCTGCTATATCAAATGTATCAAGCAAACCTAAACATTTAATTTTCTGATACGCGACAGGATCGCTGATAGCATCTGTATTAAAATCCCCCATCAGAATTTTAAGATTTTGACTTTGATTGCGTTCCACGATGGTACGAATATTATCCAGTTGGTCTTCCCCTTCGCAATTCGGTAAGTTGATATGGCAGGAATAACAATCCACAAGCTGCCCTTGATACTCTACTGTTAACCCCAGAATTTTACGGGAAAGAATAGAGTCGGCACATTGATGGTGGCTGCAATAAAAGGCATCTACCTCATAAACCGGCAATTTGGTTAAGAATGCGATACCCTCATCATATTTGTCATAGCCAATATGCGAATTGCTCCAAAACAGTGAATATTTTTGTCTCACTCGTGGATTAATTTTATTCAACAACACCACACCGTAATTATCTAGCTTTAATGCTTGAGAAATCGCTGGGGATGACATTAATTGATTCACTTCTTGCAAAGCGATAATGTCATAACCCTTTTCAACAATAGTCTCGGCAATAACATCCATTTTTTCCGCTTGGTTATCTTCTAACCAAGCGTGTGTATTTAGGGTGAGCAGTTTCATCGATTCTCCCCCTTTAATCCTCACAATGCCAAATATCAGCGTTATATTGTGCAATGGTGCGATCAGATGAGAAAAATCCCGCTTTCGCAATATTATGAATCACTTTTCTATTCCAGCTATCTTGATCTTCATAATCCGCTAAAATGTGTTCTTTTGCTTTCACATACGCATCAAAATCAATCAAGGTCATAAACCAGTCTTTATTAAGCAATTCATCATGCAGACGTTTTAAACGCGTTTTATTACCCAGTTTCACTAGCGTAGAATCAAGGATAAAATCGACCGCTCTTTTAATATATTTATCCTTTTCATAGTAATCTTTCGACACATAACCGGCAGTTTCATACAGCTTGATAATGCTTTCAGCATCCTTACCAAAAGTATAAATATTTTCTGCGCCGGCTAATTCTGCGATTTCGACATTTGCACCATCCATGGTGCCTAAAGTTAATGCACCATTCAGCATAAACTTCATATTGCCGGTACCGGATGCTTCTTTTGAAGCAAGGGATATTTGTTCTGAAATATCTGTTGCCGGAATCAATTTTTCCGCCACGCTGACATTATAGTTTTCCACCAAATACACGTTTAAATACTGATTCACATCCGGATCGTTATTGATTAACTCAGACAAGCAAAGAATTAAATGAATAATATCTTGTGCAATCACATAAGCCGGTGCGGCTTTCCCACCAAAAATCACGGTAATTTTACGTTTCGGCAGTTTACCTGCTTTGATTTCAAGGTATTTATGAATTACATAAAGGGCATTCATTTGTTGGCGTTTATATTCATGGAAACGCTTAATTTGCGTATCGATAATCGAATTCTCATCCAATTCAATCCCTTTATTTTCTTTTAAATAGGTTTTTAGCGCCAATTTATTCTTGAATTTAATTTCCGCTAATTTTTGATGTACTTTTTTATCATCCTTAAATGCAAGCAATTTTTCTAATTTCGTTGCATCATGTAAATAATCATCGCCAATTAACTCTTTAATATACGCCGCTAATGGTTGGTTAGAAAACTCTAACCAACGGCGGAAGGTAATGCCATTTGTCTTATTATTAAATTTTTCAGGATATAACGCATAGAAGGCTTTCAGTTCAGAATTTTTCAAAATCTCTGTATGCAATGCGGCAACACCATTAACGGAATTTGAGAAATGAATATCCATATGCGCCATATGAACACGTTTTTGCTCATCAATAATGTGTACTGCGCTATCGTTATATGCTTTTTTGACCAATTTATCTAATTTTTTGATAATTTTAACCAAATGTGGGACAACTTCTTCTAAATAAGCTAAAGGCCATTTTTCTAATGCTTCAGCAAGAATCGTATGATTAGTATAGCCCACCATATTACGTACAATCTCTACCGCTTCATCAAATTTGATCTGATGTTTTTCTGTTAGTAAGCGAATTAATTCAGGAATGACCATGGATGGGTGAGTATCATTGATTTGCACGTAAGCATAGTCAGCCAAATCATGCAAATTACTGCCACGCGCAATGGCTTCATCAATAAGTAATTGTGCCGCATTAGATACCATAAAATATTGCTGATAAATACGTAATAATTCTCCATTTTTATCTGAGTCATCCGGATAAAGAAATAAAGTCAAGTTCTCTTGAATATCCGTTTTATCAAATTCAATGCCTTTTTTAATTAAATGATAATTCACTGATTGAATATCAAATAAATTAAGGTAATTTTTACTTTCTTTCTTGTAACCTAAAATATCAATGCGATCTAATTTTGAGGTTAACGTAAATTTTTTAAACGGCACTTCATAATGAATATCGGTGGGAATTAACCAAGAATTCTCTTCAATCCAATGGTTAGGTTCCGCATATTGTTCATTTTTCTTGAAGACCTGCTTAAATAAACCGCAGTGATAGTTTAATCCTACCCCTTCTGCATTTAGGCCAAGTGTAGCCATTGAATCAACAAAACAAGACGCTAAGCGACCTAGCCCCCCATTCCCCAAAGAGGGTTCCGGTTCAATATCCTCAATATGACTTAATGATTTTCCTGCCTGTGCCAGCTCATCTTTAATTTCTTGATAAATTCCAAGATTAATTAAGTTATTAGAAAGTAATTTACCTATCAAAAACTCTGCAGAAATGTAATAAACTTTCCGTTTTCCATTATTTTTAGGTTTATCTGCGGCAAGATGTTTAATGTAGTTTAGCAACTGAATATAAATTTCTTTATCGCTGAGCTGTTCTAATGATTTATTTGTCTCATTTTTCACATAGGTACTCAATTTCATCATGTTTTCTCCCTTATTTGCACGGTGATATAATGTTGTCACCTGTCTTAAAAAGTCTTTTTTCGCTTGCGTTAAATCGCTTGGTTGCATACGCCATTCCCAATTTCCACCAATTGTTGAAGGCGTATTCATTCTTGAGCTAGCCGGTAACGCTAAAATATCCTGCATGGTGGCGATGGCAATATGACTAACCGTGGCAAAAAGCTGGCGAATCATTGCTTGGCAAATTGATTCATCATGACGGCGATGTGTATAACTGTTGATATATTGCTGTTGCTCTAGCGTTAGGCCGTTATACCATCCTTGCGTCACATCATTATCATGTGTCCCGGTATAAACAATGCTGTGAGGAATACAATAATGCGGACTATCTAAACTTTCACCGCTCACATCTTCAAAGCCAAACTGCAAAATCTTCATGCCGGGATAATTGCAATCTGTCAGTAATTTCCGGGCTTTATCATCAATATTTCCTAAATCTTCAGCAATAATTGGCAAATCGCCTAACTGCGCTTTAATTGCTTTAAATAAATCATATCCCGGGCCGGGTTGCCAGCAACCATATTTGGCAATGTCTGCTTTGCCATCCACTTGCCAATAATCGGAGAAGCCCTTGAAATGGTCAATACGAAGAACATCATAAATCTTGAAGCTTTCTTCGATACGATGAATCCACCAAGCATAATGTTGTTTTTTGTGCGCCTCCCAATCATAAAGCGGATTGCCCCACAGTTGCCCCGTTGCACTAAATTGATCTGCCGGCACGCCGGCAACAAAACGAGGATTCCGTTCTGCATCTAATTGGAATAATTCCGGTTTAGTCCAGACCTCAACACTATCTGCAGCGACATAAATCGGCATATCACCAATAATCTGAATCCCTTTCCTATTGGCATAGGCTTTTAATGCCTTCCATTGTTGAAAGAAGAAATATTGCGTAACCTTAAAATACTGAATTTTTTCTTTCAGCATGGCTCGGTATTTCTCAAGTGCTTTTGGTTGGCGAGCAATGAGCTGTTTATCTTCCCATTTTTGCAGCGCTTTATTACCGAAATGTTCTTTAAATGCCATAAACTCGGCATAATCATCTAACCAAGTGCGGTTATTTTTTTCAAAGTTTTGAAAGTCTGAGCGGAAAGCGTCTTTGGTTAGGAAATTTTTGACGGCAATTTCAAGAATAGGACGGCGTGCATGAAAAATGCGTTCATAATCCACTTTAGTCAGATCCTCTCCAAAATTCACGGAAGCATAGTCTGATGTGTTTAATAATCCCGCTTGGGCCAATAAATCAAAATCAATAAAGTGTGTATTACCGGCAATCGCTGAGAATGATTGATACGGAGAATCGCCATAACTCGTTGTGGTCAGCGGAAGGATTTGCCAATAAGTTTGTTTGGTTTCCACCAAAAAATCCACGAAATCATACGCAGATTGACCAAAGCTCCCAATACCAAATGCGTTTGGAAGCGAAGTAATGTGCATTAAAACACCACTTGAACGTGTAAACATAGTCTCTCCTTTCAGAAGCAAAGTGTCTGCCGATTCTAAACGAAACTCATATTTATGCAACAACATTTACGTAAGAGTTACAACGTTTCCGAAATATTGTGATAATTATCAAATTTATCCGTATAAGTAAGCTAATTTGTGTTATGCTATTCCGTATCAGAAAAGGGAATTAAAGAAACAATGAGTAAATACCGAAAAGTTTACAATGATATAAAAAACCAAATTAATCATGGTGTTTTAGCACCAAAGCAAGAATTACCGAGTGAAAGTGAACTCATGCAACACTATGGTTTTTCGAAAGATACGATTCGCAAAGCCCTTTCATTACTGGAAATGGATGGCTACATTCAGAAGCAACAAGGACGCAACTCCATTGTGCTTGAACACAATCTCTCCACCCCTCAAATCCTGTCTGAAATTAAAACCGTTGGTGAACTTAACCGCCCTTTAACCCATCAAGTCAAAACGACATTGACAAGTCTATATATCGTGCAAGGCGAAGAGACATTGATGCGGATCTTTAACGTCGATGATCAAATGGATTTTTACCGTATCGGCCGTGTGCGCGAAATTGACGGCGAGGCCGTGGAATACGAGGTTTCCTACTTTGATCGCCGTATCGTTTCTTTTATTAACCGAGAGATCGCAGAACAATCTATTTATCACTATTTAGAAAAGGAATTAGGTCTCAAAATCAGCCATTCCCAGCGAGAAATCGTTTTTCGCTATGCGAATGAAGAAGAAAAAAATACAATGGATCTCAATGAATATAATATGGTGGTTAACGTCGCCAGCACCACCTATTTATCCGATGGTCGCCCATTTCAGTATGGCAGCATTAGTTATCGTCCCGACAAAATTGCCTTTACTTCAATCGCCAAACGCCATGCATCCTAGTTTTTCGTCATACCGTAAAGTGCGGTCGGCTTTTAAAATATGTTAAAAACTGACCGCACTTTGATCTGTTTCGCCCAAATGCCCGGTTTCAAAAAAATGCCCCGCCTCGAAAGCCAAACTCAGGCATAAAATACTACGCACGCTATGGCGCAAAACCTCAAACGCCCTCTAACATTTCTTGTGCATTCGCTAATACGGCATCCGTAATTTTACTTCCGCCTAACAATTTTGCTAATGCCTTGATCCGTTGTTGTGGAGAAAGTGCGGTCATTTTTGTTTCCGTTTTTTGATCAACGGTCGATTTTTCAACGGAGAAATGATGTGTTCCATGGCAGGCGACTTGCGGCAAGTGGGTAACACAAATGACTTGGCATTTTTCGCTGAGTTTTCTTAATAATTTGCCGACCACATTTGCTGTGGCACCGCTAATACCGACATCAATTTCATCAAAAATTAATGTTGGGATGGCGGTTTGGTTAGATGCTTGTACCTGAATGGCTAAGGCAATGCGAGAAAGCTCACCGCCGGAAGCAATTTTGGCGAGCGGTTGAGCGCTTTGACCTAAGTTACTTTGTAGGGTAAAAATCGCATTATCTGCACCGTTTGCATTTATCTTGTCATAGTCACTATGCAACTCAATAAAGAATTCTGCGTGTTCCATCGCTAATTGTTTGATGGATTTGGTCACTTGCTGTGCGAGTTTTTGCGCACCCAATTGACGGCTTTGATGAAGTGCGGTCGCGGTAGCAAGCATTTTTTCATGAGCAGCTTGTTCTTGTTGAATGAGCATTTCTTCACTGCTGGAAAAATCTTCCAATTCATTCAATTCCGCTTTGAGGCGACGGTGTAATGCTACTAAATCTTGTGGTTTTACATTGTGCTTGCGCGCTAATTGCACGGTTTGTCCTAGGCGTTGTTCAATGTCTGCCAACAATGTTGGATCTTGCTCAATATTGCTGCTTAACGACTGAATTTCATTGGTGGCTTCTTGCACTTGAATCAATGCTTCATTTAATAGATTTTGCACGTCGGTATAACGATTATCTAACTCGCAGAGTTCACTTAAATGTTGCACTGCGCGATAAAGCAACGAATCTGCGCTGACCGTTTCATTTTCACTTAATAATTTCAAAACTGATTGGGAAAGCTGCGTTAATTCTTCACTATTGGAAAGACGAAGATGATCCGCTTCTAATTCCTCGTATTCATTTTCTTTTAAATTAAACTCATCTAATTCACTCACTTGATATTGCAGAAGCTGTTTTCTCGCTTCGTTTTCCGCACATTTTTGTTGGAAGGTTTTGACTTGATGTTGCAAATTGCGCCATGTTTGATAATCAAGGCTCATTTGTTGTAAAAGTGCGGTATGTTGACAGAAATTATCGACTAACTGCAGTTGGTAGTCGTTTTTCAGTAAACGTTGCGAGGCGTGTTGTCCATTAATTTGAATAAGATGTTGTCCGATCTCTTTTAATTGGGCTGCCGACACCGGAATGCCATTAATGAACGCTTTAGAGCGTCCGTCATGATTAATAATGCGGCGTAAAATGCAGTCTTCAGGATTGTCAGGATCCTGCAATTCGTTTTCTTGTAGAAATTGGAAAGCCGGATTTTTTTGGTTCAAATGAAAAGTCGCGCAAATATCAGCGCGCTCTTGACCTTCCCGTAACATGGAGGCTTCTGTCCGTTGTCCGAGACAAACACCTAGAGCATCAATGGCAATGGATTTTCCCGCGCCGGTTTCCCCGGTGATGACGGACATTCCTTGCAATAATTCAATATTTAACTGACGAACGATAGCAAAATTATTAATGGTGAGTTGGGTCAACATAAGCAAATCCTCTTTACTGTATGTTTGTCAGTATATTACTGTTTTAATATACAGTAAAGAGGGTTTGTTGATCTTTAAGAAAAGTTACGCAACCAACCTAATTTGGAACTTAATACTTTGTAATAATTGTAGCTTTTGAGGTGCAGTAAACGGAGAGGATAGTCACATTTTTGAATGTGGATAATATCATCAGGTCCGAATTGGAGCGCAACTTGGCTGTCACAACCTAATTCTAATTGAGAGGTGTTGTATTCTGCAAAGCGAATAGAAATTTTGCTATTTCCATCCACTACGAGCGGGCGCGAAGACAAGGTGTGCGGAAACATCGGCACCAATGCGATGGCATTTAATTGTGGGGTTAAAATCGGGCCACCGGCGGAAAGAGAATAGGCGGTTGAACCGGTGGGTGTTGAAATAATTAAACCATCGGAACGTTGAGAAAACGCAAATTGATCATTGATATGCACATGAAAATCAATCATATGCGCAATTTTTGCAGGGTGAATCACTGCCTCATTGACGGCAATACTGCTGGCGATAATTTCATTGTCGCGTTCCACGCAGGCTTTCAAGAGGAAGCGTTCTTCTACAAAAAACTCGCCGTTTTCCAAGCAGGCTTGTAATTGGGAATAGGCGTTTTTCGGGTCAATGTCCGTTAAAAAACCTAAATTGCCACGGTTGATGCCAATAAGCGGAATATGATATTCGGCTAAAATGCGGGCACGACCCAACATATTGCCATCTCCGCCAATCACAATGGCAAGCTGGGCAGATTGGCCGATTTCTTCTAAGCTGGCTAAATGTTTTGGCGGAAGCTCAATTTTTTTACCGATGTCTTGCTCAACCAACACGTGATAACCGCGTTCAATTAACCAAAAAAACAGGTTTTTATGCATTTGTAGGTTGATATCATTTCTCGGTTTACCAACTAATGCAATGGTTTGAAATGAGGTATGCAACGTTTGCGGTTTTGCCGAATTTAACGTGTCCATATTGTTTTTACACTAACTTGAATTCAATGAATTGGGCACTATATTACAACAGAAAGCCTTTTACTCAAGTGGTAAATGCGGCATTTTTTGTTATAATCGCCTAACTTTTATTAATTGGAGAATGACTATGGCAGACGAACAAAAACAAGAAAAAAACGAAGAATTAGAACAAGATCTTCAATCGCAAGAAGTGGATGTTGAAGAACAAAAAAACACGGAAGATCCTTTGGAAGAAGCTATCGCACGCGTACAAGAATTAGAAGCGCAATTAGCGGAAACCGCAAAAAAAGAACAAGATTTATTGTTGCGTACTCGTGCTGAAATCGACAATATTCGTCGTCGTACAGAACAAGATGTTGAAAAAGCGCATAAATTTGCGTTAGAAAAATTTGCCAAAGACATTTTAAACACCATTGATAACTTAGAACGTGCCCTAGCCACCCCGGCAAACACGGAAGATGAAACCGTTAAAGCTTTGTTTGACGGTGTAGAGCTAACATTAAAAGAATTATTGGCGACGGTTGCCCGTTTCGGCGTTGAACCTGTAGGCGTTGTCGGAGAGGTTTTCAATCCGGATCTCCATCAAGCCATTTCTATGCAACCGATGGAAGGCTTTGAAACTAACCAAATCACCACGGTCTTGCAAAAAGGTTACTTGCTTAACGGTCGCGTGATTCGCCCGGCAATGGTGATGGTTGCGGCGTAAGTTAGCCTAATCACTTCCTCCTTTTCCTTATCCTGCTATCCTGTGGGGGTATTTCCCCCATTAAGGATAGACATAGATGATCTATCAACACAAAGAATAAAAAGGGATTGCAAGGTCTCGATAAACACCTATAATACAATTGCTCATGTATTAACGTTTAAAGGATGATGCTAAAGAAATGAAAATATAAGCATCATCAATCGATTTTTGGCGGCAATAATATAGCGAATCTACCTGATTCCATACCGAACTCAGAAGTGAAATGCCGTAATGCCGATGGTAGTGTGGGAATTTCCCATGTGAGAGTAGGTCACCGCCAAGCTTTATTAAATTGATATCACTTCTTTCAACCTTTTATGAAAAGGCGTTGTAGTGCTGTCAGTTTAATATTAGGGCGCTGTAAATAGCCTATCTGGAAGGCATAAATAATTACTGATGCAATGAAATTGTATTCGCGTAATAAGCCAACTACAGGTATGTTTATTTAAACAGCAATCGTATATCACTCACGTTGGAAATTACTATGATATCGGCTGTCTCTAAACAGCTTAAGGATGAGCTAGCACCAATTATTGGTGACGTAAAGATTAAGAATCTCTTTGCAGGATATGGAATTTTTTATTCAGAAATGATGTTTGCTATCTACCAAAATGGTAGTTTATATCTTAGAGCGGAGGATGAATTAGCGCAGTACCTTGAATCTTTGGGGGCTGCGGCATATTCAAGAAATCCAGACTGCTCGGATGTTTTAGTCTTATATCATTATTATCAATTACCTCTGGCTGTTCAAAAAGATAAAGCACGATTAGGTCACCTAATTAACCTTTCTTTGAAGCAAATTCAAACGAAAAAGTTGACTGAAGCGCTTGCTAAAAAGTCAAGGATCAAGGAGCTTGCTAATCTCTCTATCAAACACGAAAGATTACTGGCTAAGATTAATATCTACACGGTGGATGAATTTAGATCATTAGGTGCAACCAATAGTTATGTTAGGTTAAAAAAACTTGGCATCCCTATTAACATTGACATGCTTTGGCGTTTTGCTGCGGCATTAAAGAATAAACATGTGCATTTATTAACAGAGAAGGAAAAACATACCCTCTTTGCCAGAGTAAATGAGTTGCTTGAAGCAAATGGCTTACGCAAAATTAAACGCTAACGATCAATGAGTTTTATTGTGATAAGCTAATGCTTGTATCAGAAAAGAAAAGAGTTGATGTGTTCAACTCTTTTTTTCTATCTAATATAACGGAATTTAGCAAACAAAAGGTTTCTGAGAAAATATTTTGCTATAGAGAATAAAGTTTTGTAAAATGCGCGCTTAATTAACCGGATTCAATGTAGAACTGTTTGGTTCGCCAAGCAGCATTTTCATAGTTTAACTAATAGAGGAATATCATTATCAAAACCGTAAAAAAAGCACCTGCAGTAAATCGCCCTAATCGCATTAATGACGAAATTAGAGTAAAAGAAGTTCGCTTGATTGATCAGGACGGCGAGCAAGTTGGGGTTGTTGCGATTCAACAAGCATTAGAAATGGCGGAAGCCGCAGCTTTAGATCTTGTAGAAATCAGTCCGAATGCGGAACCACCGGTGTGTCGCATTATGAACTACGGTAAATTCCTCTACGAAAAGAGCAAAACAGCGAAAGAACAGAAGAAAAAACAAAAAGTGGTGCAAGTGAAGGAAATTAAATTCCGTCCAGGCACAGATGAAGGGGACTACCAAGTTAAGTTACGTAGCCTAATCCGCTTTTTAGAAGATGGCGATAAAGCCAAGATTACAGTACGTTTCCGCGGCCGTGAAATGGCTCACCAAGACATCGGTTTTGATGTATTGGAGCGTGTAAAAAATGATTTAGCCGATATTTCTGTGGTTGAATCTGCGCCGGGGAAATTAGAAGGTCGTCAAGCAGTTATGGTATTGGCGCCTAAGAAAAAATAATTTTTTGTTCAGATTTCATCTGAATAACGGAATTTTCACTTCGGTGAAGATACAACGGTACATTGGGCACACTACGCAGCCTAATGACGTTTGAAAGGGGCAATTTTAAATTGCCTTGATTGGAAATAATCAGTGCCTACAAGTAATCGCCTTAAAACGGTTCGCCTGATTATGTTATTTAAACTTAAAAATGCGGAGTTATTTAACAATGCCTAAAATTAAAACAGTACGCGGTGCTGCTAAGCGTTTCAAAAAAACTGCTTCTGGTGGTTTCAAGCGTAAACAATCTCACTTACGTCATATTTTGACTAAGAAAACAACAAAACGTAAACGTCACCTACGCCATAAATCTATGGTTGCTAAGTCCGACTTAGTATTAGTAGTCGCGTGCTTGCCATACGCATAAGCACAAACGTACGTCAGTTCATTTTAGTTAAAATATTACATAGGAGATTAAATAATGGCTCGTGTAAAACGTGGTGTTATTGCAAGAGCACGCCATAAGAAAGTTCTTAAGGCTGCTAAAGGTTATTATGGTGCACGTTCACGCGTGTATCGCGTTGCTTTCCAAGCAGTGATCAAAGCTGGTCAATACGCATATCGTGACCGCCGTCAACGTAAACGTCAATTCCGTCAATTATGGATTGCGCGTATCAACGCAGCGGCTCGTCAAAATGGTTTATCTTACAGCAAATTCATCAACGGCTTGAAAAAAGCGTCTGTTGAAATCGACCGTAAGATCCTTGCTGATATCGCCGTATTCGACAAAGTGGCATTTGCTGCATTAGTTGAAAAAGCAAAATCTGCACTTTAATTCGTTAAAGTTTAGATAAAAATTAGGACGCTCTCGAGCGTCCTTTTTCATTTAATGCGCACTAATAGCAATCAATATCGTAAAAATACGTCAGCACAGGTCAATAAGAGACAAAAACACAACCTCACACTTAACCAAGCATGAGGTTATATTTAAACCATAAAGGCTTATTTCGCAATACGTTTATATTTCATGCGGTGTGGTTGAAGGGCTTCAGCACCGAAGGTTTTCTTCTTCCATTCTTCATAATCGGAGAAGTTGCCTTCATAGAAGGTTACCTTGCCTTCATCACCGTAGTCTAAAATATGGGTCGCGATACGGTCTAAGAACCAACGGTCATGGGAGATAACCATAGCACAGCCTGGGAATTCTAAAATCGCATTTTCCAATGCGCGTAAGGTTTCCACATCAAGGTCGTTGGTCGGTTCGTCCAGTAACAATACGTTACCGCCGGCTTGTAACAATTTTGCTAGATGCAAACGACCGCGTTCACCACCAGAAAGTTCACCCACGCGTTTTTGCTGATCCACGCCTTTGAAGTTGAAGCGCCCTACATAAGCACGGCTTGGAATTTCAAAGTTGCCGATAGTTAAAATATCTTGTCCGTTGGACACTTCTTCCCACACGGTTTTCTTGTCATCCATGGCATCACGGAATTGATCTACGGAGGCCAACACGACAGTTTCACCTAAAGTAATAGAACCGGAATCCGGTTGTTCTTTGCCGGAAAGCATGCGGAATAAGGTCGATTTACCCGCACCGTTTGCCCCGATAATCCCAACGATAGCGCCTTTTGGAATGCTGAAAGACAAATCATCGATTAAAGTGCGGTCGCCGTAGGATTTACTTAAATGCTGCACTTCAATGACTTTATCGCCTAAGCGTGGACCTGGTGGAATAAAGAGTTCGTTGGTTTCATTACGTTTTTGATATTCGCCGGAATTAAGTTCCTCAAAACGCGCCATACGCGCTTTGCTTTTTGCTTGACGACCTTTTGGATTTTGGCGTACCCATTCCAATTCTTTCTCAATGGATTTTTGGCGGGCAGATTCTTGCGCTTGTTCTTGCGCCAAACGTTTTTCTTTTTGCTCCAACCAAGAAGAGTAGTTGCCTTCCCAAGGAATACCTTCACCACGGTCAAGCTCCAAGATCCAACCGGCAACGTTATCTAAGAAGTAACGGTCGTGGGTAATTGCCACTACAGTGCCTTCGTAGTCGTGTAAGAAGCGCTCTAACCATGCAACGGATTCTGCATCCAAGTGGTTGGTCGGTTCGTCTAATAACAACATATCCGGTTTTTCGAGCAATAAACGGCAAAGTGCCACACGACGGCGTTCACCCCCGGATAAATGCTCGATTTTGGCATCCCAGTCCGGCAAACGTAATGCATCAGCAGCGCGTTCTAATTGGTTATCTAAATTATGCCCGTCGTGTGCTTGAATGATAGCTTCCAACTCCGCTTGCTCCGCGGCAAGTTTGTCGAAATCTGCATCAGGATCGGCATATAAGGCATAAACTTCATCTAAACGCGTTAACGCACGTTTAACTTCACCCACGGCTTCTTCAATCGCTTCACGCACAGTTTGTTGCGGTTCAAGTTTTGGTTCTTGAGGAAGATAACCGATTTTAATGCCGGGTTGCGGACGTGCTTCCCCTTCGATTTCTTTATCAATGCCCGCCATAATGCGAAGCAACGTGGATTTACCTGCGCCGTTTAAGCCGAGCACACCAATTTTGGCTCCCGGGAAAAAGCTTAGGGAAATATCTTTTAGAATATGACGTTTCGGCGGAACCACTTTGCCTACTCGGTGCATCGTGTAAACGAATTGTGTTGACATAATTTTTCTCTGGTTAAGGGAAAAGTGCGGTCATTTTTATTGATGTTTTGACATACGGAATGACCCTAAAGAAACAATAAATCACAAAGATTATTGCCATAATTCAGGTGGCTCATTCTACTTGATGTTTGCTGTTGTGCCAATTTCCATTCATGTTTTAGTCGTGTTTTTGGCACAAAAAAAACCTCTCCGAAGAGAGGTAGGAAAGTTGTTTAGCTATTATGATTATTTTATTTAGGAACTTTATGAATATCAAGCAATCACTTGATTTTTAAGATAGTACATTAAATTGAGTCATCATTAAAATCAGAAAAGATTATTTTTTGATATAAATCAATAAAATGATCAATTGATCATTTTTCTCACCAGTTTTAGCCAGTAACTAATCTATAAATAAGATATCCAGCTTTCTAGATTAGCCTAGGGGGAATATAAAAATTTCTATCTAATTAAGAGATTTAGAACCCTTTTAGATAAATTATCTCCCTTTTCCAATTTTCTACTGGTTTATCCATTTAAAACTACAGCATTCTTAGGATATGAATTTCTAACTGTTAGACTAGTTCATACATACCGACTACAAAAAACCACTTTCAAGTATTGAAAGTGGTTTAGCTTTACCTAGTTTATAACAAAAATATTTAACAAAACTTTAAATGAGACTACCATTCAAAATTTATACCAGCATTATAGCTTGCACCGCCACCGTTCGCACTAAATGACACTCCAGCCTTAGCTGCAATATTTTCATTAAAACGATAACCAGTACCTACTGCTAGTGCTGTTTTAGATTTATAGCCACCCACAGCCGCACTCATATTTACTTTGCCTACATTGTACGGTTGGAATAACCCGCTTAATGCGGCTTGAGATGCTAAGCCATTTTTTACTTCTTTATCTAAATCATTTACACGACTATCAAGTTGATCAATACGTGCGCTGTTACGGTCAACCTTAGTTTTTAAGGCAGAGATATTCTTTTGTTGCATAGATTTTAACTGAGCGATATCAGCTGTATTAGCTTTAATCATAGTCTCATTTTTTATCACAGAAGTTTTATCAGCTTTACTTGCTAACTCTGCCTTATCAGCTTTGCTTACTAGCTCAGTCTTGTCAGCTTTGTTTGCTAACTCTGCCTTATCAGCCTTACTTGCTAGCTCTGCCTTATCGGCTTTGCTTACTAGCTCAGTCTTGTCAGCTTTGCTTGCTAACTCTGCCTTATCAGCTTTATCTGCTAATTTACTATCAACATAAGTTTTGTTCGCTTTAGTTTCAATCATGCTGTTTTGAGCACGGATGTCTTGAGTATTTTTTTCAACTTTAGCAGCATCTAAGAAACTTGATGTATTCTTTAATTTTTCAATTTCAGCAGTATTGGTATCAATATCATCAGACATGTTATTGACATACTCAGTCACAC
>NZ_KE952629.1:0-24426 GCF_000466335.1 Aggregatibacter sp. oral taxon 458 str. W10330
TGCGGTTTTGTACGTTCAAATTTTTCTTTAGACACGATTAAGTTTCCTCAATGTATAAGTCCACAAGCCGGAATGGCTTGTGGATTTAGTTAAACAAAATTATTTTTTACGAGCTTCAATAACTGCTTCAGCCACGTTTTTCGGTGCTTCAGCATATTTCAATGGTTCCATTGAGTAGGAAGCACGACCTTGAGTTTGGGAACGTAAGTCAGTTGCATAACCAAACATTTCAGAAAGCGGCACTTCAGCGTCGATTTTAACAACGAATTCGTTTGCTTCTTGACCGTTCACCATTGCGCGACGACGGCTCAAGTCACCGATTACGTCACCCACATACTCAGGTGGGGTTTCTACTTCAACTTTCATGATTGGCTCAAGTAAAACTGGGTTTGCTTTTGCGAATGCCGCTTTAAATGCTAAAGATGCTGCAAGTTTAAACGCCAATTCAGAGGAGTCCACATCATGATATGAACCGAAGTGTAAACGAACACCGATATCAACTACTGGATAACCTGCTAATGGACCAGATTTAAGTTGCTCTTGAATACCTTTGTCAACAGCAGGGATGTATTCACCAGGGATGACACCACCTTTAATTTCGTTAACAAATTCGTAACCCGGACCTTCAGGCTCTAATGGATATAAGTCGATAACAACGTGGCCATATTGACCGCGACCACCAGATTGTTTTGCGTGTTTACCTTCTACATCGTTAACACGAGTACGAATTGTTTCACGGTAAGATACTTGTGGTTTACCAATGTTAGCTTCCACTTTGAATTCACGTTTCATACGGTCAACGATGATATCCAAGTGTAACTCACCCATACCGGAAATAATAGTTTCACCAGATTCTTCATCAGTGTGAACACGGAATGACGGGTCTTCTTGTGCAAGACGGCCTAATGCAAGACCCATTTTTTCTTGGTCTGCTTTTGTTTTTGGTTCTACTGCAACAGAGATTACCGGCTCAGGGAATTCCATACGTTCAAGGATGATTGGTGCTTCGATTGCACATAATGTATCACCTGTTGTTACATCTTTTAAGCCGATTGCCGCAGCGATATCGCCCGCGCGAACTTCTTTAATTTCTTCACGTTTATTTGCGTGCATCTGTACAATACGACCAAAACGTTCACGTTTTTGACGTACAGAGTTTAATACGGTATCACCAGAATTAATTACACCGGAATATACACGGAAGAAAGTCAAGTTACCTACGAATGGGTCAGTTGCAATTTTGAACGCTAATGAAGAGAATGGCTCTTCATCGCTTGCATGACGCTCACCTTCAGTTTCGTCAGGGTTGATACCTTTGATTGCTGGAATATCTGTTGGTGCCGGTAAGTATTCAACAACCGCATCAAGCATAGCTTGAACACCTTTGTTTTTGAATGCTGAACCACAAGTTACCAAGATGATTTCGTTTGCTAATACGCGTTGACGAAGACCTGCTTTGATCTCTTCTTCGCTTAACTCTTCACCACCAAGATATTTTTCCATTAACTCTTCGGAAGCTTCTGCTGCTGCTTCAACAAGGTTTTGACGCCATTCTTCGCAAGCGGCTTGCATATCTGCAGGCACATCTTCATAAGTGAAAGTCATCCCTTGGTCAGCTTCATTCCAGTTAATTGATTTCATTTTGATCAAATCAACAACACCGGTAAAGTTTTCCTCTGAACCCACAGGTAATTGAAGAGGAACCGCATTTGCACCTAAACGGGTTTTTAATTGATCAACCACGCGTAGGAAGTTAGCGCCAGTACGGTCCATTTTGTTTACGAACGCGATACGTGGAACTTGATATTTGTTTGCTTGACGCCATACAGTTTCAGACTGAGGTTGAACACCGCCAACCGCACAGTAAACCATTACCGCACCATCAAGAACACGCATTGAACGTTCTACTTCAACAGTAAAGTCTACGTGTCCCGGAGTATCGATAACGTTGATACGGTGTTGCGGGAACTGTTGTGACATACCAGACCAGAATGCAGTTGTTGCCGCAGAGGTAATGGTAATACCACGTTCTTGTTCCTGTTCCATCCAGTCCATGGTTGCTGCACCATCGTGTACTTCACCAATTTTGTGACTTACACCGGTGTAGAATAAGATACGTTCAGTGGTAGTAGTTTTACCTGCATCAATATGCGCACTAATACCAATATTACGATATCTTTCGATAGGGGTTGTACGAGCCATTATTATAACCTTGTTTAATTTAATATCAGTTTATATAAGGGTAAGGCTTCATCTAAGATGAAGCCCTTAAATCTTAAAAGCGAATTACCAACGATAATGAGCAAATGCTTTATTAGCTTCAGCCATACGGTGAACATCTTCACGTTTCTTAACTGCCGCACCTTTATTTTCAGATGCATCAGATAATTCGTTCGCTAAGCGTAAAGCCATGGATTTATCACCGCGTTTACGTGCTGCTTCAACGATCCAACGCATACCTAATGCGTTACGACGAACTGGACGTACCTCAACTGGCACTTGGTAAGTAGAACCACCTACACGGCGGGATTTTACTTCCACAGTTGGACGTACGTTTTCTAATGCTGCTTCAAAAGCTTCTAAAGCTTCTTTACCGGTACGTTGAGCTAATGTGTCTAACGCGTTATAAACGATAGATTCTGCGATAGATTTTTTACCATCTACCATGATGACATTGATAAATTTAGCAAGTAATTCTGAACCGAACTTCGGATCCGGTAAAATCTTGCGTTGTTCAATACTACGACGACGTGGCATTGCGAATTTCTCCGTTTTATTATCTTCAGGATTACCCAAAACTCGTTTACAAGTCCCTCATTTTAATGAGAAATCTTGCTGTGCAAATGCACCTTTACTGGAGTCGTGGTTAATTAAATTTATGATTAATTAGCGTTTGGCCTTACTTAACGGAGAACCATTAAGCTTTAGGACGTTTAACGCCGTATTTAGAGCGACTTTGTTTACGATCTTTCACGCCTGCGCAGTCTAATGCGCCACGTACGGTGTGATAACGCACACCCGGTAAGTCTTTAACACGACCGCCACGGATAAGCACAACACTGTGCTCTTGAAGATTATGACCTTCACCGCCGATGTATGATGTTACTTCAAAACCATTGGTTAAACGAATACGGCATACTTTACGTAATGCTGAGTTCGGTTTTTTAGGTGTAGTTGTGTATACACGTGTGCATACACCACGTTTCTGCGGGCAAGCCTCTAATGCAGGAACGTTACTTTTTACAACCTTTTTCACACGCGGTTTGCGTACTAGCTGGTTGATTGTTGCCATTAAAAAACTCCAGTTTAATAAAAATTCATTAAAGAATGTTGTTTTACGAATCTGTTCAGACAAGAACAGACAGGGAATTCTAGTCTTCAAATCGGAAACTGTCAACAGATTCCACCATTTCAATCCGTCACTGCCGTTCTTAACAAAGGAAAGAAATGACCGCACGTTGAGTAGCACTACGAACCCAAAGTGCGGTCATATTTGGAAATGTTTTTAAACAGCTGGAATAAATTAAGCCACGCTAGCCAAGTATTCCTGTTCCGTATGATCGTTGAAGATCTCTTGTTTATCCGTTAACACGAAACCGCCAAGTTCATCAGCTAAATTGCGTGCGGCACGAATCATGGTTTTCAAGTTCACGATATCATTGCCCGGAGAAGGCAGTTCCATAAACAACACAATGCCAACAGTAGAAAAGTTTTCCATATCATAAGGATTAAAGGTATTCGGTTGGCGTAAGTTTGCTAAACTGAAGAGTACCGGGCTAGACGGCGTTAAATCTAAATGGCGATGATAAATATGACGATCACCAAAAATAAACCCGAGGCCCTCTAAGGCTTGTGCTAAGCGCGCACCATGAAATTCACGATTTTCCGGTGCAACCACATACAACATAACAAATGGCGGTTTACTACCCTTCAGTGCGTTATTTTCCACCGTTTCTGCAACATGGTTTTGTGATATTTCCTCATGAGACCGTTCTGTTTCAACCGACGTGAGCGATACCGTCGGTGTTTGATACTCTTCTTCCATTTGCGTCACAGACACACGGTTTGTATCTGCATAAGATTGGAATTGCACACTGCTTTGCGTCATTGCATTTAACGTATCAGGCTGTTGCTCCGGCGAGTTAAAAACGGCAGATTGCGTTGGCTGGGAAGCTTGATATTGAGGTTCAACACTATTATTAGACATGCCGCTTGGCAACGTAATTTTGATTTCATCGACCGCCCGTTCAATAGATTGCGTTCCTGTGCTATTTGGTACGGTTGTATCAAAATCTAAGTTTTGCTGTTGTGGTAAATTTTCTTCTACAAAGCTGTGCACGGGCTTATTAGCAATTGGCGGTTCTGCAGACGGTCTGGCGGCTTGATTCGGTGCCGTAAACCGATTCGGTTGATGATTTTGCGAGAACGTATTGGCATTTTGGAAGTATTGCGATTTCTCTCGGCGATTTGACCAAATGCCATGGACAACTAAGGCCAGCAGGGCAATTACCCCTAAAATAATCAAAATTGTATTTAAATCCATTACCGATTCTCCAATCATACAAAATTAACGCAACTTACATAAGTCTATCATGTTTTTATGAAATTGATGATAGGGTCTGCTTATTTATTGATTTTTTCTACCGCACTTTGTATTCTGAGCCTCTTTTCTGTGAGGGGAATTTATGTTAAATCAACAGGAAATCAAACTCGGTTTTGAATATTTTGTGACCGGTTGGCATTTAATTCAGCAAAAAGGTTTGCGCCGTTTTGCCGTTATGCCGGTGTTATTAAATATCCTATTGCTGGGCGGCTTGTTTATTGCCTTTGTGTTTCAAATCAAAGATGTTGTCAGCCATCTGATGGATTATATGCCTTCTTGGTTAAGTTGGTTGGGCGGTATTTTGCCGATACTCATTATCGGCATGATTTTAGTGTTGTATTATTTCATTTTTGCTACGTTATCGGGTTTTATTGCCGCGCCATTTAACGGTTTATTAGCCGAAAAAGTGGAAAAAATGATGACAGGCGAAGAGATTTCTAATGATTCTTTATGGGCGTTTATCAAAGATACACCGCGTATGTTGGCGCGGGAGTGGCAAAAGTTGATTTATAGCCTCCCTAAAATTATCGCCTTGTTTTTATTAAGTTTTGTTCCTTTAATCGGACAAACCGTGATTCCGCTGATCACGTTTTTATTTTCTGCTTGGATGATGGCTATTCAATATTGTGACTATCCTTTCGATAACCATAAAGTTCCTTTTGAACTAATGAAAAATGAGTTAGCTACGAAACGCAACATGACAGTAACATTTGGTGGATTGGTGTCTTTATGTATGCTCGTGCCGATTGTGAACTTGGTGGTTATTCCGGTGGCTGCATGTGGCGCAACCGCCATGTGGGTAAAAGAATATCGTCATCGCTTTAAATCCACGCCAGAATCGTCAAACGGTGCAAGTGCCAATATGTCCTTGAGCAAACCGCCAAAAAGTGATGGTCAACTGGTGCCTAAATAGCTTTTAGTTATCAAATAGAAGAATTGGCTATTTTTGGAGAAGAACATCTTGTGATAAAAATAGCACCACTTCCAGCGTAATACGCTATTCAGTCAGTTCATTAGGAGAACTCAACATGACTATTTATAACGATAATTCTTATTCTATCGGCAATACCCCATTAGTGCGTTTAAACCATTTCGGTAACGGCAATATCGTCGTTAAAATCGAAGGCCGTAACCCAAGTTACAGCGTAAAATGCCGTATTGGCGCCAACATGATTTGGCAAGCAGAAAAAGATGGCATTTTAACCAAAGATAAAGAAATCGTGGATGCTACCAGCGGCAACACCGGAATCGCCTTGGCGTATGTGGCGGCTGCACGTGGATATAAAATTACCTTAACCATGCCGGAAACCATGAGTACCGAACGTAAACGTTTATTACGCGGTTTAGGTGTCAATTTAGTGCTAACTGAAGGCGCAAAAGGCATGAAAGGTGCCATCGCCAAAGCAGAAGAAATTGTGGCATCCAACCCAAATCATTATGTGATGTTAAAACAATTTGAAAATCCGGCAAACCCTGAAATTCACCGAAAAACCACCGGTGAAGAAATTTGGAAAGACACCGAAGGCAAGGTTGATGTTGTGGTTGCCGGTGTTGGCACAGGCGGGACGATTACCGGTATTTCTCGCGCCATCAAATTAGATCACGGTAAACCAATCATCTCCGTTGCGGTTGAACCGACTGAATCCCCGGTGATCACCCAAACCCTTGCCGGACAAGAACTGAAACCGGGTCCGCATAAAATTCAAGGAATTGGCGCCGGCTTTATTCCGAAAAACCTTGATCTTTCATTAATTGATCGCGTAGAAACAGTGGATAGCGACACTGCTATTGCAACAGCTCGTCGTTTAATGGCGGAAGAAGGTATTTTAGCGGGAATTTCCTCCGGTGCTGCTGTTGCCGCTGCGGATCGTCTAGCCAAATTACCTGAGTTCAAGGACAAGTTAATTGTCGTCATTCTACCGTCTGCATCAGAACGGTATTTGAGTACTGCACTCTTTGACGGTATTGAGATTTAATGACGATCCAATAACATAAAAAAGATCAACGCGTCTGGTAAGCTTATTAAATAGCAGTTTTGCCAGACGCTTTTATTCTTATGCATTTCCTTGTCGCTATTTTCCTCCAAAAGGCAACCACACAATGGTTCTCATCCTAAAGCCAAGCCCTCTCTATTGACCTTTGGAATAATCTTTAAACAGAGGCATCATTAGCAAGATTAACATTGAAAAACGTGGCCTTTTTTGACCGCACTTTACAATGAATCGCTCGACACGCCATTAAAAAAGCTGCTTTGCCATGGGGCAAAACAGCTTTCTTTTTTATCTTTAGCGCTTCGACTTATTTCGCCGCAATAAACCCAATGGCGTCATACACTTTCGCTAACGTTTCTTGTGCACGTGCTTTGGCTTTTTCCGCACCGTCTTTAGCAATTTGGAGGAGTAATTCCTCGTTATTGCGGAAATGATGGTAGCGTTCTTGCAATGTGGTCAACATGGCGGAAACCTCGTCGGCGACAGCACCTTTCAAGTGACCATACATTTTGCCTTCAAATTCTTGTTCAAGTTCCGCGATGGTTTTGCCGCTCACGCCGGAAAGAATGTCGAGAAGATTGGACACGCCCGCTTTATTTTTCACATCATAACGAATCACCGGTGGCTCGTCGGAGTCGGTTACCGCGCGTTTGATTTTCTTCGCGACTGCTTTCGGGTCTTCTAATAAGCCGATAACGTTGTTACGGTTTTCATCGGATTTGGACATTTTCTTTTCCGGCTCTAGCAAGGACATTACGCGTGCGCCTGCTTTCGGGATGAACACTTCCGGCACAGCAAAGTGCGGTCCGTATAAGGCATTAAAACGTTGCGCGATGTCGCGGGTGATTTCCAAATGTTGTTTTTGATCTTCGCCTACCGGCACTTGGTTGGCTTGGTAAAGCAAAATGTCTGCCGCCATTAACACCGGATAAGTGAACAAACCTACATTGATATTTTCTGCATAACGGGCGGATTTGTCTTTAAATTGGGTCATGCGGCTCATTTCGCCGAAATACGTGTAGCAGTTTAACACCCAAGCCAATTGCGCGTGTTCCGGTACATGAGATTGAATGAAAATCGTAGATTTTGCCGGGTCGATACCGCAGGCCAAATATAACGCCAACACGTCCAAGGTGGCTTTGCGTAATGCCGCCGGATCTTGGCGTACGGTGATGGCGTGTTGATCCACGATACAGAACAAGCATTCGTAATCATCCTGCATTTTCACCCACTGACGCAACGCACCGAGGTAGTTACCGATAGTCAATTCACCTGATGGCTGTACGCCGCTGAACACAATAGGTTTGCTCATTTTTACATCCTTAATTTTTAAATCTTATTGTTGATAGCGCAAGCGTCCACGCTTGTGCTGTAGCCAAAATTAAATAAAGGCACAAACGTGGAGGTTTGCGCCATCCATTCAGAAGAATCAATCAAACAAGCGTCAATAACGCCGCGAAATCCTCAAACACCCAATCGGGATGGGATTCAGCAATCGGAATATTGTAGTTGTAACCGTAGGTTAATCCCACCACCGGACAGCCGGCATTATGCGCGGCAATAATGTCGTTGCGGGAATCGCCGACGAACAGCACTTGTTTTGGGTATAAACCGAATTTACCGCATAAATAGAACAGCGGGCCCGGGTGCGGTTTGATGGCCGGTAACGATTGTCCGCCCAACACTTCATCAAATAACTCTTCAATGCCGAAAGCCTTCAACACCGGACGGGTATGTTGGGTCGGTTTATTGGTAACCACAGCCAAACGGTAACCTTTAGCTTTAAGTTTCTGCAAAGTCTCTTTCACTTGAGGGAATAAACGGCTGCGATTGCAGATATTTTCGCCGTAAAAGACATTAAAACGCTCTTTTAATGTGGCAATTTGGCCTTCCGTCAAGGTTTTGCCCGATTGTGCTGTTGCCCATTCTAACGCGCGGGCAATTAAAATCTGCGCACCGTTGCCAATCCAAGTGAGCACCAACGCTTCAGGCGCTTGTGGCAAATCGAATTCTGCTAACGCTGAATTCACGGATAGCGCCAAATCAGGCAGACTGTCCACCAAGGTGCCATCCAAATCGAAACCGATTAATTTAAACTGTCCTGTCATGCTTATTTTCCTACTGCGGCTAACTGTTGACGCATTTCATCAATGACTTTTTTATAGTCCGGCTGATCGAAAATCGCCGATCCGGCAACGAACATATCCGCACCGGCGCGGGCAATTTCCGCAATATTGCTGACTTTCACGCCGCCATCCACTTCTAAACGAATATCCAATCCGCTCTCATCAATGCGTTTTCTTGCCTGTTTCAGTTTTTCTAAGGTTGCCGGAATGAAAGATTGTCCGCCAAAGCCCGGATTCACCGACATCAGTAAAATGATATCCACTTTGTCCATCACATAATCCAAATAACTTAACGGCGTGGCAGGGTTGAACACCAAACCGGATTTACAACCGTTATCGCGGATAAGTTGCAAAGTGCGGTCGATATGTTCGGAGGCTTCCGGATGGAAGGTAATGTAGCTGGCACCGGCTTTAGCGAAATCGGGGATAATGCGATCCACCGGTTTCACCATCAAATGCACATCAATCGGCGCAGTGATACCATAATCGCGTAAGGCTTTGCACACGGCAGGCCCGAAAGTTAAGTTCGGGACATAATGGTTATCCATCACATCAAAATGCACGACATCACCACCGCACTTTAAGACATTTTCCACATCTTCACCCAAACGCGCTAAGTCCGCAGAAAGAATGGAAGGAGCAATTAAATAGGGTTTCATGGGGCACCTCACAAGCTATTAAAAATTGCCTTATCTTACTACGATACACCTCAATTTTTAAGAAATTATTCGGCACCGGACGGGCAATATCGCATTTTGGTGCAATTCAAGGTAAACTACGCGCAATTTTTTCGATTCGATTTATTATTTTTTTATGCGCTTATTTATTTCTTTACTCATCGCAGTGTTATTGCTGTTCCAATACGATTTTTGGTTCGGCAAAAACGGCTATTGGGATTATCAAGCTACCACCAAAGAAATCGCCGTCCATCAACAGGAAAATGAAAAACTTTCCCAACGAAATCAAATCATTGCTGCAGAAATTAAAGACTTAAAAGAAGGGGTGGATGCCATTGAAGAACGCGCCCGTTTACAGCATGAAATGGTGAAACCAAACGAAACTTTCTATCACATCGTCAAAGAACACAAATAATGACCTCAAATCGCAAGATTATCGCCGTTGTACCGGCGGCCGGCATTGGCAGTCGGATGCAAGCGGACAAACCGAAACAATACCTTCCTATTCACGGACAACCCATTTTGCAGCACACCTTAAACGTGTTGCTTTCTTATCCACACATCAGCCAAATCGTATTGGCAGTGGCTGCCGATGATCCTTACATTGCTCAACTTAACCTGACACAAAACCCCAAAATTACGTTAGTCGAAGGTGGAGAAAACCGTGCGGATTCAGTGTTAAACGGATTAAAAGCCATCAAAAATGCCGGCACGGATGTTTGGGTGATGGTGCATGATGCGGCACGTCCTTGCTTAACGCACGGCGATTTAGACAAATTGCTTGAAATTAACGATGACAACGGCGCGATTTTGGCGATTCCAGCGACGGATACCATCAAGCGTGCCCTATCTTCACTGCAAATTGCTCACACTGAAGATCGCAGCCAACTTTGGTTAGCACAGACGCCTCAGTTTTTCCGCGCAGAGTTGTTACGAAATGCGTTAATCCAGGCGCAACAGCAGCAGCTTGCCGTGACTGACGAAGCCTCTGCCATGGAACTCGCGGGATTTCAACCGCACTTGGTGGCGGGACGTAGTGATAATATTAAAGTCACCCGCCCGGAAGATTTGGCGTTGGCAGAATTTTATTTAATGAGGAAGACAACATGATACGAATCGGCCATGGTTTTGACGTTCACGCTTTCGGCACCGACAATCCGCTCATTATCGGCGGCGTCACCATTCCCTTTGACAAAGGCTTTATCGCCCATTCCGACGGCGATGTGGCGCTCCATGCGCTGACCGATGCCTTACTTGGCGCTGTCGCCTTGGGTGACATCGGCAAGCTGTTCCCCGACACGGATATACAATACAAAGGCGCAGACAGCCGCGTGTTATTACGGGAAGCATACCGCCAAGTACAGGAAAAAAGCTATGTCGTCGGCAATGTGGATGTAACCATCATTGCGCAAGCACCGAAAATGCGCCCGCATATTGACGCCATGCGCACCCTGATCGCACAGGATTTGTCTATCGATATCGAACAAGTGAATGTCAAAGCCACCACCTCGGAAAAGCTGGGTTTTACTGGTCGCGGTGAAGGCATTGCCTGCGAAGCCGTGGCATTGTTGGTACGCAAACCATGATGGACTTAGCCTATCTGCAAAAAACACCGCCAAAACAGACCGCACTTTTAAAAGCAGAGTGTGCGGATTTTGTAGTGAAAGAACAGCTCGGCTACAACATGAGCGGTGATGGCGAATTTGTCGCTATAAAAGTACGCAAAACCGATTGCAACACCTTGTTTGTAGGCGAGCAACTGGCAAAATTCGCCGGTATTTCTGCCCGCAACATGAGCTACGCCGGTTTGAAAGATCGTAAAGCTATTACCGAGCAATGGTTCAGTCTGCAAATGCCAGGACAACCAACACCAGATTTCAATCAATTTTCCCTCGAAGGGGTAGAAATTCTGGATGTCACCCGCCACCAACGGAAAATTCGTATCGGTAGCCTACAAGGCAATCATTTTGAGATTTTGCTCCGTAACGTCGAAGAAACCGACGAACTCAAAGAGCGGTTAGATTTTCTGGCAAAAAATGGCTTCCCGAATTATTTCACCGAACAACGTTTTGGCCGTGATGGCAATAACTTAACGCAGGCGTTACGCTGGGCAAACGGCGAAATTAAAGTCAAAGATCGCAATAAGCGTAGCTTCTATCTTTCCGCTGCACGCAGCGAAATTTTCAATTTAATCCTGTCCAAACGGATGGAATTGAACTTGGCACAGCAGATTTTGGTCGGCGATGTTTTGCAACTGAACGGTTCGCACAGCTGGTTTGTGGTGGACGAGTCGGAAGATTTGGTACAGCTGCAACGACGCTTGGCGCAACAAGATGTTTTACTCACTGCGCCACTTATCGGAGAAGAAGGGAAAAGTGCGGTGGATTTTGAAAATGAAATTTTCGCCCAACATCAAGCATTGTTTGATTTAATGCGACAAGAACGCATGAAAGCCGCCCGTCGCGCCATTTTAATGCAACCGCAACATTTTCAATGGCAGTTTGAGCCAAACGGCTTGCGCTTGAAATTTTATTTACCGGCGGGCAGTTATGCCACTGCGCTCATTCGCGAACTGGTCAACGTAGAAAATGAAAACACAGGAAGAATATGAATATTTTATTGAGTAATGACGACGGTATTCACGCGCCGGGTATTCGCGCCATGGCAGATGCCTTGCGCAAGATCGCCAACGTCACCATCGTCGCCCCTGACAGCAACCGCAGTGCCGCCTCGAGTTCGTTAACATTAGTGAAACCATTACAACCGTTACATTTGGAAAGTGGCGATTATTGTGTTAACGGCACACCCGCCGATTGCGTTCACATTGCGCTCAACGGTTTTCTTTCCGGGCGCATCGATTTAGTGGTATCCGGCATTAACGCCGGCGCAAACTTGGGGGACGATGTATTGTATTCCGGTACCGTGGCCGCCGCCTTTGAAGGGCGTCATCTTGGCTTACCGTCTATTGCGGTGTCTCTTGACGGCCGTCAACATTTTGAAACGGCAGCCCGTGTGGTATGCGAACTCGTCCCTAAATTACATTCTCAATTATTGGGCAAACACGAAATTCTTAATATTAATGTGCCGGATGTGCCTTATGAAGAGCTCAAAGGCATTAAAGTCTGCCATTTGGGTTACCGTTCTGCGTCTGCCGAAGTCATTAAACAACAAAGTCCCCGTGGCGAAGATATTTATTGGATCGGGTTGAGCGGATTACCGGAATATGAGGGCGAAGGCACGGATTTTCATGCAGTAAAAAACGGCTATGTGTCCATCACGCCAATTCAAGTGGACATGACGGCGCACCACTCAATTAAGGCTTTACAACATTGGTTAGAAAGTGAATAATTTCGCCTTTCAGCATAAGGAAAGTAAATGAATTTATTTGGCGCAATGTACGATAAAACCATGGCTTGGTCGAAACACCGTTTCGCCCCATTTTGGTTATCGTTCGTCAGTTTTATCGAAGCAATTTTCTTCCCCATTCCGCCGGATGTCATGCTTATCCCAATGTCCATGTCAAAACCACAAAGTGCGGTGAAATTTGCCTTATTTACGGCGATTGCTTCCGTGTTGGGTGGCATGATCGGCTATGCATTGGGTTATTATGCGTTTGATTTTGTAGAACATTACATTAACCAATGGGGCTATCAAGCACATTGGCAAACTGCCGTTCAATGGTTTGAAAAATGGGGCATTTTAGTGGTGTTTGTGGCAGGTTTCTCACCAATTCCTTACAAGGTTTTCACCATCTGTGCCGGCGTGATGCAAATGGCATTTTTACCCTTTGTCATCACCGCATTTATTTCCCGTGCGGCAAGGTTCTTATTGGTCGCCAAATTAGCGGCTTGGGGTGGCGAAAAATTTGCAGCGAAACTGCGCAAATCCATTGAAGTCATCGGTTGGTCGGTGGTGATTTTAGCCGTTGTCGCTTATTTTATTTTACGTTAATCAAGGTTATACAATGAATAAACTGATTTTGTTATTGTCTATGGCACTGACAGCCTGTTCATGGGATGCTGATGAGCCAATTCAAGAAAAGAAAGATAAAGATGCGCTTCCGCCGGGTATCATGCAGCCGGTAGAAGGCACCGGCGCTATCGCAGGCGGTAGTTGGATGCCGGAAATTCAACAACAACGTATGCCAATCAATATGCAATAAGGAATATTTTTATGAAAAAGTCTTTTTTACTTTTACCTATTACGGTGGCTATTCTTACAGCCTGTAGTTCAGACGCGCCGGCACCGGTAGAAAACGCAGATGGCACCTTATCCCCGGGCATCATGCAACCGGTGGACAATCCCTCTATGGGCGGCAATACCAGCTGGGAGCCTCAAATTCAACAAAGTAGCGTTCCGAATAGCATGAACGGTCCAATACCACAAACACCGGCACAACCTGCTCAAGCTGCACCACAGCCGAATTTCCAGCCGACGTATCAACCGCAGCCGGCACCAAAACCACAACCGGCGCCGGCAGTGCAAAATAAACCGCAGCAAACTTCGCAAGATTTTACGATTCCGCGCAATCCGGAAACCAATGCGCCGGATTACAGCCAAATCAATAAAGGTTTCTACAAAGGTGAAACTTACACTGTGCGTAAAGGCGATACCATGTTCCTTATCGCGTACATTTCCGGTTTGGATGTGAAAGAATTAGCGGCATTAAACAATTTGTCGGAGCCCTATCAGCTCAACGTGGGTCAAGTGATGAAAATTTCATCCAATCGTCCACAAAATGTAGCATCTTCCGCAGCAGTCAATACACCTGCCGCCGCACCACAGGCTACTATGCCGACTGCGCCTGAAAGCAAACCGGCGGAACCTGTGGTCACTTACACACCGGGTGCCAACGGCACTCAATATGGTTCAGACGGCACCATTACCGGGCCGGTAAAAGCCACCGTGGGCACTGTGCCGCCGAAAAATGTACCGCTTATTACACAAAATACACCGGCACAGCCATCTCCTTCATCTCAACCGTCTGTAGACACAGCACCAGCCAATTCCGGTGTCGTGTGGAATTGGCCGACAAACGGCAGCATTATTCAAGGTTTCTCCAATGCTGACGGAGGCAACAAAGGGATTGATATTAGCGGTTCTAAAGGTCAAGCGGTTAATGCTGCCGCCAGTGGTCAAGTGGTTTACGCCGGTAATGCGTTGCGTGGTTATGGTAATTTGATCATCATTAAACACAGCGATGACTTTCTCAGTGCCTACGCACACAATGATCGTATTTTGGTCAAAGATCAACAAATGGTCAGCGCCGGACAACAAATCGCCAAAATGGGGAACACCGGCACAGATGGTGTGAAACTTCACTTTGAGATCCGTTACAAAGGCAAATCCGTCGATCCAACCCGTTATTTACCACGACGTTAATCGTCCTAATTACAGGTTTATCTAAAACACAAGTGCGGTCAAAAAAACACTTCGTTTTTTGACCGCACTTTTTTTTGCGAACATAAAAAAGGCGGATTCCAACAAACCCACCCTTGTGTTTACGTAATGATTTGCTTGTGCCTTTATCCTTAGCCAATGACTTGTGGCAAGAAACCGGCTTGGATCAAGAAAGGAATGGCAATGATAAGAAGTCCGATAATTAGCGCAAACACCAACATTCCATTTCCGCCAGCGACACGGTATGGCAAATTTTTATGTTGTTGTCTTACACGCCATGCCAAACCAATAGGCAAAATGAGGCAATAAAACGCACATAGCAAACCGGCATAACCTAAAGCAGCAATAAATCCGTTCGGGTAGAACAAGGCAAAAGCCAACGGCGGAATGAAGGTTGCCATGGTTAAACTCAAGCGATTTGCCGGAATTTTTGCTCGTTTGAATAAATCATTTAGTCCTTCAAATAAACCAAGTGCGACACCTAAAAACGACGTAATTAATGCAAGCGAATAAAACACAGGCAAAATGCGACTTAACACATCGCTACCGGTGAGCGTTTTGGTAGCATTAATCAAACCGGTCAATGTTGGATTCTCTTTTAAGATAGTCACAAATTCATTTTGATTGAAAATACCGTGCGTGGCTAATTGCCACAATAAATAAGCACTTAATGGAATGGCCGTGCCAAGAATAATGGCAGTTCTAAAACGCTTCACATCACCGTCTAAGTAACTGTTGATACTGCCCATCACCACATGGAAGCCGTAAGAGGTAAAAAATACCGGGCCGGCAGACAAAATTAAGGCGTAATCTAACGGCATTTCCATTAAATTCATCGGCACGACTTCCGGCAACATCATGGCAAGCACGATAATAAACACGAAAATTTTGCCGGAAAATAACAGACGCGTAATGCCATCAACACCATTCGTACCGATGACAACAAATGCCCCAAGAATAATGGTAAAGAGCAAAATTGAAGTTTTAAGATGCGTCCCCTCTTCGCCAAAAAGATTCGCCGGCAAGGCACTGGCTAACAATTCTCCACCACCGGTCATATATGCTGCCGATAAGGCATAAAGCAAGACAAATAAAGACACCGTGGAAATAATACGTCCCGGCATACCGAAATAATTTTCTGCTAAGGTGGCGACACCGTCGTCTTTGCGTTTCGCGGTTTGATAAACCTCCACAAAGAGCAGTCCGCTATAGGCAAGAAGCAACCAAAGCCCGATCAATAAGACCGCAGTAAATCCGAAACCGATGCCGGCTGAAGTGAGCGGCATTGCCAACATCCCGGCGCCAATGGCGGTGCCGGCAATAATTAAGGCACTGCCCAGTGTTTTATTTTTTAATAACATAAGATCATCCTAAAAAAGTGGAGGCGTATTATCGCATAAAATTCCCCAAGATTAAGGGGATGTATGAAAGTGCGGTGGTATTTTCAGGTGTTTTTGACCGTTTACACGCCTCGGTCATCCACCCCAACATAAAGATAGCGACCGGCTTCATCACATAGACTGCGAAAACCGACGTTGATAATTTGATAAGGCTGTTTTGAGTCGGCGTAATCAAAATTCTCATGGTGGTGGCCATGGTAAATTTGTTGTACGCCCATTTTTTCTGCCAGTTGATTAATCACAGCAAAGCCTGATGGATGAGGTTTCGGCGCTTCATGGCAAATTAAAATATCCGCTTGTTGCGTTTCCAATACCTCAATATCCGATGGAAAAATTGACGTACGGTGACGTAACGGCACACCGCCTCGCCAGATTCTTTCCTGAGAACAATATTGGCAATAATGGATGGGATCAAAAAACATCGGTTTATTTGGTGGCATCCAAATTTGTCCGCGAAAAACGCCGCCTAAACCGGCAATCCGTTTCCCTTGAATGTTCTGCACCCGCCCATGCAAGTTACGCTGTTTCCATTCTGTTCCCCACAACGCTTCAAACGCCTCAACGGTCTTGCTGTCATGATTGCCGTGAATAAACCACAAATCCGCCAGTTGCGCCAGCTTTTCTAACGGTTCCGGCGTAGTGAGTTGTAAATCGCCAAGAATGACCAGCGCCACATCCTGTTGGGTTTTTAGGAACGGATAAAGGTGATCAAAACTACCATGGGGATCGCCTGCAAATAAAATCATACGTACTCGAATTTAAAAAAGGGAATGCCCATGCTCACTGTTGAGCTCCGGCAGTTCTTCTTCATTGAGAATTTTTTCAACAATCACTTTGACTTGGTTATAACGCTCCAAATAGCTTGGCGATTCAATTTCAATGTAAGGCACATTGTATTTATCGAGCAATTTTTTTAAGAGTTGTTGGAACCGCTGCCGTTGTTTTTGGCTTCCCAAGCTGCGTAAACCATCGTCCACCCATTGCGTATTGTTGTTGAGCAAAATGGTGACATCGAAAGGATATTCCTTGATCATGGAATCTAAAAACGGATGGGCTTTACCTTCATATTGAATGCAAAAGGCTTGCGTGGTGATGAAATCCGTATCAATAATGGCGACCTTATGAGCGTGACGCACAGCATAGTCAATGTAACGTTGATGCCCCAGCGCCATTTGCGGGTAATCGGAATATTGCATAGCCTGCTCATTCCCCCCCAGTTGCTCAAACACGAATTCACGACCATATTCCCATGCGGATGTGGTGTTGAATACCGTCGCTAATTTGTTGACCAGAACGCTTTTCCCGCTGCTTTCGCCACCTAAAATCGCAATGGTTTTGGCGAAGAACGGACGCACTTCTTTCGGGATAAATTTCCAATAATGGAAAGGGTGATTCCGAATTTTAGTCGCAGAAACATTAAAGAATTCCCGCTTAGGATCCACTAAAGAGACGTCCAGATTTAAATACTTTTCATAAGGCGCTTTATCTTGCACTTCGCTACTGAAGACCACACTTGGCGTAAATCCCTTGTCTTTGAATAATTCCTTGACCCGACTCGCCCATTCCGGCCAACCGTTCGGGTAGCTGGCGATGCCATCTTCCACTAAATGATGAATAAAAATATGATTTTTCTGATATTTAAAAATTTGTTGCATCCAGCGCAAACGATCTTGCACCGTTGGCATTCGTTTCATTTTGCTATCATAAAATAGCTTTAAATCCCGTTCCGTATCGCTACACACAATCACGTGCACTTCATCCACTTTACTGAAGGCTTCGTAAATCATATTAATGTGGCCGGTATGAACAGGATAAAATTTTCCGAAAATTACTCCGACTTTTTTATTATTCGGCTCATTAATTTGTAGCACACGATGCAACGCAGTTAATTTTGCGGCGCTAGGATTCTTAATTTTTCCACTCACTAATTGATTGAAATAAGCACGAGTGATATTCGCCTGTTGGCATATATCGCTTACTTTCAGGTTAAGCTGTTTACGTTTTTCTTGTAAGTATTGGAAAGTTGACATACTTATTTCCTTATTTAACCTCGTTGTTGAGGCAAAAGTGCGGTGATTTTTGGTAACGTTTTATAAAAAGCACAACACACCTTGATGCGCTTTAGTGCTGTCGCATAGCCTGCACTATTTTTGAAAAATATCGCATAAATGCCCTATTTTTATCTATTATCCGCACTATTTTGTGTAATTCAAGCATAAATAAAAACGTTTTTTATTCACAACCTTTGCGCTATACTACATCCGCATTCTCAGGGCAGGGCGAAATTCCCTACCGGTGGTAAATATGTTTACACATAAAGCCCACGAGCGTTTGCTTTTTTGGCAAAGTCAGCAGATTTGGTGAAACTCCAAAGCCGACAGTAAAAGTCTGGATGAAAGAGAATTTAGGCAACGTCATGCGTTGTTATCTTTACGGCAATGTATGATTTACACCGGCGATATTCCCTCATCAGCCCTGATTCTGGTATCTCAAGTTTTAACGAAGGAATTTACTATGAATCAGTCATTACTCTCCCAATTCGGCACGCCGGAACAACGTGTTATGTCAGCCATTCAGGCTTTTCAACAAGGCAATGGCGTCTTAGTGCTCGACGATGAAGATCGTGAAAATGAAGGCGATCTGATTTTTCCGGCAGAAACCATCACGCCTGAACAAATGGCGAAATTAATTCGCTACGGAAGTGGCATCGTGTGTTTATGTATCACTGATGAATTATGCCAACAATTGGATCTCCCACCGATGGTGGCCAATAATACCAGTGTGAATAAAACCGCCTTTACGATTTCAATCGAAGCAGCAAAAGGCGTTTCTACCGGTGTTTCCGCCGCCGATCGTGTAACAACCATTAAAACGGCGATTGCCGATGGCGCGAAACCATCCGATTTACATCGCCCAGGTCATATTTTCCCCTTGCGTGCAGCCAAAGGCGGTGTATTAGAACGTCGTGGTCATACGGAAGCCGCCATTGAATTAGCCCGTTTTGCCGGTTTTAAACCTGCCGGTGTCATTTGCGAAATCACCAATGACGACGGCACCATGGCTCGCGCACCGGAAATCGTCGCTTTTGCCAAACAACATCACTTCCCTGTTGTGACGATTGAAGATTTAGTCGCTTATAAATTACAAGGTGAATAACAACCCGCACGTAAAACGTGCGGTTTTTAGGCTCCCCTTTAGGATCTATACTTCACAAGCCCTAAAGGGGCTTGTGAAAACTGGTAACCGTGTTTATTTTCATATCACTATTTTAGTGAATCGTAGCGTGCAACTTGTTGCACGAAATCATGAATGCCCGAAAGAGTTAAATAACGTTCCGTGCGTAATTTGGTCGTGCATCAAGATGCACGCTACGAACTTGCCAACGAAATTTATTTTCGACGATACATATTGGCGCAGATGACTTCGCCTAAAATGTACAACGAAGATTGCGGTTGTAACGTAATCGTGTGCTGAGATTGACGTTTTGGCGCAGTACGAATGCCTTCTCCCCAGAAATCAGCATAAAAATCGCTACGCACATGCGTAAAATGATGATTCTCACAATTTAAGATCTTATATTGACGCATAGATTTGGCATATAACTTAGGATGCTCCTCAAAGACATATAACCCTTTATCTAAATTGATCACCGCATCAAAGTGAATAAGGCGTTTATCTTTGTTATCCACCCAAATGGAATCAGTATCAACATAATAAAAAATGCCCGGCATGAGCTGCAAGAAACCGACCTTTGTTTTCTTTGGTGGCGTGATGGAAACCTCTTCCTGCGCTTTTGCATCACCTTGCTGCGTGGATACCGATTTGTTCGAATGGGAGAAGGAAGTACAAGCTGCCAATAAAAGTGCGGTTAAAATGACGATCGTTTTTTTCATAGCAAACTCCTTTTTATTCCGAACGGTTCCTATGTGGTTCATTTTGTCATAATTTCCACCTAATAGCTAATTGAAACCTCGCCTTGAGAGAAAAATCCGTTTCACACCTCGCAAACGATTGCGTAAGCGTGTACAATGGCGCTCTCATTCATTTTATTTTCATAAATCAACGGGAAGCCATCGTGAGTACACCATCCTTAAGTTACAAAGATGCCGGCGTGGATATCAATGCCGGTAACGAATTAGTTGAGCGTATTAAACCTGACGTCAAACGCACTACTCGCCCTGAAGTCATCGGCGGCTTGGGCGGATTTGGTGCGTTATGTGCGATTCCGGCGAAATACAAAGAACCGATTTTGGTGTCCGGCACCGATGGCGTTGGCACAAAATTACGTTTAGCCATTGATTTAAATCGTCACGACAGCATTGGTATTGATCTTGTCGCCATGTGCGTAAACGACTTGGTGGTGCAAGGTGCCGAACCGTTGTTCTTCCTGGATTATTACGCCACCGGTAAATTAGACGTGGAGGTTGCCGCCAGCGTGATTAAAGGCATTGCCAACGGCTGTGAACAATCCGGTTGCGCCTTGGTTGGCGGTGAAACGGCTGAAATGCCGGGGATGTATCACCAAGGTGATTACGACCTCGCCGGTTTCTGCGTGGGTGTGGTGGAAAAATCCGAAATCATTGACGGAAGCCAAGTCAAAGTCGGCGATGCGTTAATCGCCCTAGGATCCAGTGGGCCACATTCCAACGGTTATTCACTCATTCGTAAAGTCATTGATGTTGCCGGCGTAAATCCTGCCGAAGCACAACTTGACGGTCGTTCTTTAGCGGATCACTTGCTGGCTCCAACCAAAATTTATGTGAAATCGATTTTACAACTGATCAAACACGTTGATGTTCACGCTATCGCCCACTTAACCGGCGGCGGTTTCTGGGAAAATATCCCGCGCGTCTTGCCTAACAGTGTCAAAGCGGTGATTAACGAGAACAGCTGGCAATGGCCAGCAGCCTTCGATTGGTTGCAACAGCATGGCAACATCACCGACCACGAAATGTACCGCACCTTTAACTGCGGCGTCGGCATGATTGTGGCGCTGCCGAAAGAAGATGTAGAAACTGCTCTAGGACTGCTCCAACAAGCAGGAGAGAAAGCGTGGGTCATCGGTGAAATTCAACATCTTGCCCAAGACGATAAAGAACAAGTTATTATTCGTTAATGAAGAAAATCGTTGTTCTCATTTCCGGTTATGGCGCGAATTTACAGGCGATCATTG
This sequence comes from Aggregatibacter sp. oral taxon 458 str. W10330, assembly GCF_000466335.1. Taxonomy (NCBI): domain Bacteria; kingdom Pseudomonadati; phylum Pseudomonadota; class Gammaproteobacteria; order Pasteurellales; family Pasteurellaceae; genus Aggregatibacter; species Aggregatibacter sp. oral taxon 458. Next base: position 21,371 of record NZ_KE952629.1, read on the forward strand.
ATGCTTGCCAATCGCGCTATATCAATGCCGAAATCATCGGCGTATTCAGCAATCAAGCAGATGCCTTTGGACTGCAACGCGCCCAAAGTGCGGGTATTTTTCACCGCACTTTTTTGCGCCGTGATTACGCCGATAACCTCGACATGGATCGCCATATTGGTGATGAAATCGACAATCTCGGTGCAGATTTAATTGTGCTTGCCGGCTACATGAAAATTCTGAGCGCAGAATTCACCCGACGCTTTGCAGGAAAAATTCTCAACATTCACCCTTCCTTATTGCCGAAATACGCTGGGTTGCATACTTACCAACGCGCCATAGATGCCGGTGAAACGGAACACGGCATGACCATTCATTTTGTGAATGAAGAAGTGGACGGCGGCGCCATTGTATTACAAGCCAAAGTGCCGATTTTCCCTGATGATGACATCACGGACATTGAAGAACGGGTAAAAACACAAGAAATTCGGTTTTATCCCTTAGTGATAAAATGGTTTGTGGACGGGCGTTTAACGCAAAAAGGCGATAGTGCTTATTTAGATGGGAGCTTGTTGCCACCGCAAGGTTACGCAGTGGATGAATCCTAAACGTCATCTACACAATTTCTGTGTAGATGACGACATGAGGCTGACTTAAAATTAGTGGTGAGCGTCGGCTAATGCTTTTTCAAAGCGTTCGTTCGCAAAATCCCAGTTGATCACATTCCAGAATTCTTTGATGTAGTCCGGACGGCGGTTTTGGAATTTCAAATAGTAAGCGTGTTCCCAAACGTCTAAACCGAAGATTGGTGTGCCTGAACAGCCAGCAAATTCTTTACCCATAATTGGGTTGTCTTGGTTTGCTGTAGAAACCACCGCAAGTTTGCCGTTTTCTAACACTAACCATGCCCAACCGGAACCGAAACGGGTCGCTGCCGCTTTTTCAAATTCCGCTTTGAAGTTTTCAACAGAGCCAAAATCACGTTCAATGGCGTCTTTTAATGCGCCTTTTAGCGTAGTACCTTTTTTCAAACTTTTCCAGAATAAGCTGTGGTTTAAGTGGCCGCCTGCGTTGTTGCGTAATGCCGGGCGTTTTTCAGGCGCAACTTCATGTAAATGAGCCAATAATTTACCCGGGCAACCGCCGGCAAGTTCTTGTAATTCCGGGGAGTTTTCTAACACTGCGTTCGCATTATTGACATACGCTTGGTGGTGTTTGGAGTGGTGGATTTCCATGGTTTGCGCATCAAAATGAGGTTCTAATGCGTCATAAGCATAACCTAATTCAGGTAAAGTATAAGCCATAATTTTTTCCTTTTGTTTGAGTAAATTCATGTTTAAAAACAAGGCGGATCATAGCATGAAATTTGATTAAGATCATTAAATGCTGTAATCGGAAAATAACTTGTTGTTGAGCTAAAAGGGGCATTTTTAGTAGAATTTGCCGATAAATTCCACGTGATATTTTTAGTGCTAAGAATCATAAAATACACGTGTCTCTTGATTAATCACGACAAGGTACGAAGATGAAAAACACGTCAAAAACACACCGCACTTTTCCGTTAAGTTTAGTGGCTGCGGCATTAAGTTTAGCCCAATCAACATGGGCGGTAGATCTCACTTGCAATACGCCAACCGGTTGTATATATAACCACGGACCTAACAGCGAATGGCTCATTAACAAAACACCGACGGCATACAAAAATGCGCTAAATATCACCGTTGAAGCAGGAAATTATCAAAATAAAGCAAAAACAGAAAATGGGGCTGATCGCTCCCTAGGTCAACCTAGTCAATCAACGGATTTTTTGTTTAGTGTTTATGATTCAACAGCACAAGGGAATGTCATCACCTTAAAATCAGGCGTTAAAGCAACACTCAAAGAGGATTATACGTCTAGCCAATTACTGGATGCATATGGCACAACAGCAAATTTAGAAAAGGGTGTCAAACTCATTGTTGACCAAAACTTCTCTCAAATTCACAAGATTCCTGATGCTTACGGTGAATTTGACGGCAATGCTGCAATTCGCTCCTATCATTCAACCATCAATACACAAGCAGACATTGAGCTCAATAATGACGGTTCAAATGCAATTGAATCGAGACAAGCATCGATCATTAATTCTTCGAATCATCAAATCACGATGAATGGTAAAGACAACACAGCGTATGCGCTTAACGAAAAAGACATTGTGAACATTGAGAACGTGACCGTTAACGGCAATCAGGATTTGCAATCTGTTTTTGATATTGCCACTGATCTCCCTGACACGCAAAGTGTTAACGCTAAAAAGTTAAACGCCTCGTTAAACGATAAAAGTACCTTCATGGAAACCTATGAAGGTGGTTCACCAACGGTTAACTTAACTGATTCTCACATTAAAGCCGGTTATGGATTGATTTTGGGGACATTAGGTCAAGAACGCACAATCACTCTAAACTTACATAACACCGAATTAAATACCACTAAAGCACTCGTTTCTATCAATGATCCGAATTTCCCATTTGAGGAAGACGAGGAAGACATTGCCAATAAAGCCACGTTCCATGTACAACTTCTTGCTGATAACAACTCTAAACTGAGTGGCGCAATTATTGAAAACCCACAAAAACCGGCAAACACTGAAGTAAACGTCACATTAGCCAACAGCCAGTGGCGTTTTAATCAATCGAGTATTCTTCATCACTTGAATACGCAAAATTCAACGGTCAAATTTGAACCGACATCGGAATATAAAACGTTAACGATTAAAGGTGATCTCACTGGCTCCGCCACATTTGATCTCAATACCAATATCGCTGAAAATAAAACCGATAAAATCGTTGTGAAAGGAAAAGCGGAAGGTGATCATCACCTTAATGTGACGGATCACGGCGCTCATGTGGCAAACGGTAAAGTAACCTTAGTTGAAACCAACAGCGGAAATGCAAAATTTCACTTAGCGAATGCCAATGGTTATGTGGCGCTCGGTGCTTATAAATACTTCTTAACCCCTGAAGGGAAAAATTGGGTGTTAGCGCACTCACAAAGCGCAGTCACACCACAGCCACAGCCACAGCCACAGCCACAGCCAC
>NZ_KE952630.1:0-4786 GCF_000466335.1 Aggregatibacter sp. oral taxon 458 str. W10330
GCCACAGCCACAGCCACAGCCACAGCCACAGCCAAATATTACACCATCCTTACCGGCGACCGCACAACTACTTGAGAGCGCAAACGCACAAGTGTCTCTTCGCCAAGCGGAATTACTGATGGTCGAAAATGAATTAAACGGCATTCACCAACGTTTAGGTGAAATCAGAACCGGTGCGAAAGGCAATATTTGGGTGAGAAACGTCAATTCACATCAAAAACTCACCGCACTTTCAACGGGTGAAAGTCAAACTTCCGGCTTTAAGCAAAATGTACATAGCTTACAAATTGGTGCGGATGCAGCAGCGACGGATAAGGTGCGTTTAGGCGGATTTGTCGGACACAGCCAAGCCACTATTGACTTCAACAATCATTACGGCAACGGAAAAGTGAAAGGACAAACCATTGGGGTTTACGGGACTTATATGGCTGACAATGGTGTCTATTTAGATAATATCGCACAATATAGTCGCTTAACCGCCGACTCGAATCATACGGAAAAACAGCGTTACAACGCTTACACGTTAAGCAGTGAAATCGGCAAACAATTCCAATTAGCCGGTGCATGGACCGTGACCCCACAAGCGCAATTGGCTTGGACACATATTAACGGTAAAGAAAAAGAAGATAGCCTATCCGCCATTTCTTCTCGTGTCGGTTTACGCCTTGCCAAAACCTTCGAGTTGAAGCAAGGATGGAAACTTCAACCTTATGCCGAAGCAAATGCGATCACGACGCGCCACCACCAGAGCGACATTAACTACCGTGGTACTCAACTCAATGTAGAAAGTTATCGCGATCGTTTCACAAGTGCGATCGGTTTTAATGCCGGTTTGGGCAATCACCGCATTGGTTTAGAAGTGAATCGCGCTGATGGCAAACACATCAAGCAACCATTTGGTGTACAAGCCGTCTATCGTTTCCAATGGTAGTTTAAACCGTTCATTTTCAGATTCCGTCTGAACGTTTATAAAAGCCATAAGCGTTTTTCTTGCCAACAGAAAAACGCTTATTTTTTTCACCGCACTTTGTCGTTCTAAAAGCAAGATCATTGCATAGATAAACTTGCTTGCCGTGTATGCCTATTCATTGTTTTTATGGCTAGAGTTTTGCGCTTCAATCCGCTATATTAGCGCACAACTGTTAGCTGAATTTGGATTTTTTAACCATGGATCTCAATTTTCATTTTATTCACCGTGTGCGTACCCAAGCCAAAACGTTGGCAAATCGCACCGCACTTCGTTACTTCAAAGACAACAACTGGCTGTCTATCTCTTGGTCAGAGTTTCAACAACAAATTGACCAAATTTCCTTAGCGTTATTAGCAAATCATATTGATATTCAAGATAAAATCGGTATTTTTTCACACAATATGCCGCGTTGGACGATTACCGACATCGGCGCATTGCAAGTGCGTGCTGTCACCGTGCCGATTTATGCCACGAACACAGCAAAACAAGCCCAATTCATTATCAACAATGCAGATATGAAGATCATTTTCATAGGCGACCAAGAACAATATGATCAAGTATTGGAAATCGTCAATGAATGCCCAAAACTGGAAAAAATCGTGGCAATGAAAAGTACGATCCATTTGCATGAACACATCAAAGCCTGCCACTGGCAAGACTTTATCGAGATGGCCGACGAGCAATATCAGGCGGAATTACAACAGCGATTGGATGGCAAGTGCTTGGAGGATTTGTTTACACTGATTTACACCTCCGGTACGACCGGTGAGCCGAAAGGCGTGATGTTGGATTACGCGAATTTAGCGCACCAACTCAATGCCCACGATCAGGCGCTAAAAGTCGATGATACCGATGTCTCTCTTTCCTTCTTACCCTTATCGCATATTTTTGAGCGCGCTTGGGTGGCTTATGTGCTCCATCGCGGTGCGACCAACTGTTACATTGAAGACACCAATCAAGTGCGGTCGGCCTTGACGGATATTCGTCCAACCTTAATGTGTGCCGTGCCACGGTTTTACGAAAAAATTTATACGGCCATTTTAGACAAAGTCCATCATGCGCCAAAACTTCGCCAACGTATTTTTCATTGGGCGATGGACGTTGGACATCAGCATTTCGATGCTCTTGCCAAAGAGCAAAAAATCGGCTTTTTGTTAAAACAACAGTATGCCCTCGCCAATAAGCTAGTACTTGGCAAATTGCGCGCGCTACTCGGTGGGCGCATTCGCATGATGCCATGTGGCGGCGCCAAATTGGAACCGACTATCGGCTTATTCTTCCACAGCATCGGCTTGAACATTAAGCTGGGTTACGGCATGACAGAAACCACCGCGACGGTTTCCTGCTGGGATGATCTTCACTTTAACGCCAATTCCATCGGTCGCTTAATGCCGGGCGCAGAAGTCAAAATTGGCGAAAATAACGAGATTCTCGTACGCGGTGGCATGGTGATGAAAGGGTATTACAAAAAACCACAAGAAACCGCTGAGGCCTTCACCGCCGACGGTTTTTTAAAAACCGGTGATGCCGGCGAATTTGATGCCGAGGGGAATTTATACATCACCGACCGCATTAAAGAATTAATGAAGACGTCCAACGGCAAATATATCGCACCGCAAGTGTTGGAAAGCAAAATCGGCAAAGACAAATTCATTGAACAAATCGCGGTTATTGCTGATGCCAAAAAATATGTCTCCGCCCTTATCGTGCCTTGCTATGCTGCCCTTGAGGAATACGCCAAACAGGTCAACATCAAATATCAAGATCGGTTGGAATTGCTCAAACATTCCGAGATTTTGCAAATGTTAGAACAGCGAATCAACGAGTTACAAAAAGAGCTTGCAGGTTGGGAGCAAATCAAACGGTTTACCCTGTTGCCTCAGGCGTTTAGTACGCAGCTGGAAGAAATTACCCCTACCTTAAAATTACGCCGAAAGGTTATTTTGCAACGCTATCAAGCGCAAATTGAGGCGATGTATAGTTGATAATTGATGGCGTGGGCAAGAATATGATTTCCTCACGCCAATCAAAATAAAGACGAGAAAAGAAAAAAACCTGTTTTGAAAAACATCAAAACAGGTCTTAAAAAGAAGTTACATCATGAAAAATGGTTGCGGGGGCCGGATTTGAACCGACGACCTTCGGGTTATGAGCCCGACGAGCTACCAAGCTGCTCCACCCCGCGATTGAGGTGGGCTATTGTACTCATTTCAAAATAAATTGCAAGTTTAAATTTAAAAATAATCGCGTCCGGCTTGAAATTGGACATAATTCACACATTATCCCTGTGAATTTATCGTTTTTTGATGAATCGCGGTCTATTAAGACAGTCTGTTAAGACATAGGCTGTCTCTACCGAAAGAAAGGGAAAGTCAGAAAAAACAATAAGATGAAACATAACAAAACATTTACAAACACGAAGTAACATTTTATAGTAGTGCACGTTAGTCGGGGTGCTTCGTTCGCTTAAATAACGAAGCTGAGAAATACCCGTGAACCTGATACAGTTAGCACTGACGTAGGAAACTAATGCACTTCACTCTGCTTCTATGGCGTCTTTCAGCCGATTTCCCCCGTTGAGTTGTTAGCTGGTTTTATTTTTCAATCTCATCAAGGATTAGATCAATGACCATGCTTGCTAAAAATGATTCCCTTTTAAAAACGACCTTAAAAACCACCGCACTTTGCTTGCTTCCAATGCTGTTTTATACGCAAAACGCCCAAGCGGAAGGCAAACTCACCGTGTATTGCAGCGTGCAAAATGTCACCTGTGAAAAAGTCACAAAACGCTTTGCCGAAAAATATCATGTTGACACCCAATTTGTACGCAACAGCACCGGCACCGTACTGGGTAAAATCAAAGCGGAAAAAGACAATCCACAGGCAGATGTATGGTTTGGCGGCACCTTTGAACCGCACTTACAAGCCGCTGATCAAGGCTTGCTGGCAATTTATCGCTCCCCATTACAAAAAGACATCATGCCACAGTTCAAAAAATTAATGGATGAACGGGGCGACTACACGTCAATTATCTATTTAATGGAAGTTGCCATCGGCGTAAATACAGAAAAATTAAAACAGCTTAATATTCCGGAACCGAAATGTTTCGCCGATTTACTTAAGCCAGAATTCAAAAATCAAATTCAATATGCCGATCCCCGCGTATCCGGCACAGGCTATTCTTTTCTGACGACATTAGTGCAGCTTTGGGGCGAAGAAAAAGCCTTTGATTACTTGAAAAAACTCAATGCGAACGTGGCGCAATATTCCAAGAGCGGTTTAGCCACCGGTAATTTATCCACCGGTGAAGTGAGTGTAGATGTTTCCTTTATGCATAGTTATGTGCGTGAAAAAGACAAAGGCGCACCGGTAAAAGGCATTTTGCCTTGTGAAGGCGTGGGCTACACACTGGGTGCGGTCAGCATTATCAAGGGTGCACGCAATCTTGAAAATGCCAAACACTTCGTGGATTTCGTCCTCGATGCGGAAGCACAAGAAATTCCATGGCGTGAATCCGATTCTTATCAAATTCCAACGAACATTCACGCTAAGGCGTCCCCGAAAGCCAGCGATCCAACAAAACTGAAGTTATTGGATATTGACTTCATCCGCTTTGGTGCCGATGCAGAAAGCAAACGCCTCATTGAACGTTGGGTTAAAATCACGCAAGAAGAAAAATAATTTCACCTCATTCTTACGTTGGGAGAGCAACGTGCTCATTACGCCATACCATGGTTTTTTCGTTGCTCTCCGCCTCCCCAGTTTTGTGACCAACTTCAAAGATCCGAAAATTTTAGCCAAAATTCCATTTTTTTT
>NZ_KE952630.1:4886-15711 GCF_000466335.1 Aggregatibacter sp. oral taxon 458 str. W10330
TTTTTTTTAGGAAGAATGAAAGTATCCTAACTGCCGGCGAACATTTAGGGAGAGAAAGATGTATCCGTTTCAACAATTTACTCAACAAGATATTGAGATTTTAAAGGATGAAACAGTTTATCGCGGTTTTTTTAAGCTAAATAAAGTGCAATTCAAACACAAACTGTTTGCCGGTGGCTGGAGTGGTGTGGTTACGCGCGAATTGTTAATCAAAGGCGCAGCGTCTGCCGTCATCGCCTACGATCCGGTATTGGATAATGTAGTGTTGGTAGAACAAGTGCGTATCGGCGCCTACGACCCGACATTAAAACAATCGCCATGGTTACTTGAATTAATTGCCGGCATGGTAGAAGAAGGCGAAACACCTGAATCTGTTGCGTTACGGGAAAGCGAAGAAGAAGCCGGCGCGAAAATCACCCATCTGCAACACTGCCTCAGCGTTTGGGATAGTCCGGGAGGCGTACTAGAACGGATTCATTTATTTGTCGGCAAAGTGGACAGCACCCAAGTTGGCGGTTTGCATGGTTTAGCGGAAGAAAATGAAGATATTCGCGTTCATGTCGTTAGTCGAGAAACCGCCTATCAATGGGTTTGTGAAGGCAAAATTGATAATGGCATTGCCGTTATGGGGCTTCAATGGTTAGCGTTAAATTATCCTCAACTGAAAACGCAATGGCGATAACCCCATGCGTTTAGACAGCTCAGGCCATTTAGGCGCAGTTAATATGAGGAGTTTACTTTGTTAAATACCTATCAATATCACGCCCAACAAGAGGTCTTTCGTATTGTGCAAATTACGGATCCTCATTTATTCAAGGACATCAACGGGGAATTGTTGGGAATTAATACACAAGCCAGTTTCTCGCAAGTACTCACTGAGATCCAACAAGCCCACTATGCCTATGATCTCGTGCTAGCGACAGGGGATTTGGTACAAGACGGCAGTGATGAAGGTTATTTACGCTTTTGCGACAATGTAAAATCGCTAGAAAAAATGGTGTTTTGGATTCCGGGAAATCATGACTTTCAGCCTAAAATGGTTGAGCATCTCACCCAAGGCAACGTCAATGCCGGAAAGCACCTCTTATTAGGAGAACATTGGCAAATCCTATTATTAGATAGCCAAGTACAAGGCGTGCCGCACGGTCAACTTGAACCGGAAACACTGGCATGGTTAAAAACAAAGTTAGAGGCGTACCCTCAACGCTATGCCCTTGTTGTGTTGCATCACCATTTGCTGTCAACCGGATCGGCTTGGTTGGATCAGCATAATTTGCGCAATCCTCATGAATTAGCCAGCGTGTTAGCGCCATTTCCACGCGTTAAAGCCCTATTATATGGTCATATTCATCAACAGGCAGATAGCACATGGCATGGCTACCGTGTCATGGCCAGCCCTTCCACCTGTGTGCAATTTAAACCGGACTGCAACAGCTTTACGCTTGATACCCTTCAGCCGGGCTGGCGTGAAATTGAGCTCTATGCAGACGGGCGTATTGAGACCCGCGTTAAACGGATTCAGCAGGCTTCATTCTTGCCAAATTTTCAAGAAAGTGGCTACTAGCCTAGCAAAAACCAAGTGCGGTGAAAAAACGTGATATTTTTTCACCGCACTTTTTTATCACCTACTGACGTTTATTGCGCATTATGCCTTTAACTTACCGGTAATTCGACACCACTCTTCGCGCTCTGCCACCGGCTCCAACGCAAAACGCTCGGCGTAGGCATCACACACGGATTGCGCTTGTGTAGCTAAAATGCCCGACAAGCCTAAATCTCCGTTGGGCTTCACTAATTGGCTAATCACCGGGTAAAGCTCTTTTAACGGTCCCGCCAGAATATTCGCCACCACCACATCGGCTTTCAAGTCTGACGGTTTTGCATCAGATAAAAACAGTTGCAAGCGATCCGCCACACCATTTTGCTCCGCATTATTGCGGCTGGCTAAAATCGCTTGCGGATCAATATCAATACCCACCGCACTTTTCGCGCCCAGCTTCAATGCCGCAATGGCTAAAATGCCGGAACCACAACCAAAGTCGATCACCGTTTTATCTTTTAAATCTAAACTATCAAGCCATTCCAAACAAAGCGCGGTGGTCGGGTGTGTTCCTGTGCCAAACGCCAAGCCCGGATCTAACATCACATTCACGGCATTCGGATCCGGCACATCGCGCCAGCTTGGGCAAATCCACAAACGTTTGCCGAATTGCATTGGGTGGAAATTATCCATCCACTCACGTTCCCAATCTTTGTCTTCAATTTGTTCGATTTTATAGGCGGAATTTTCGTCTAAATGCTTTGCTTGTTTAAGTGCATTCACGACGACATTCATATCGGTTTCCGCATCAAACAAAGCAATCACGTCCGTGTTGCCCCACAAACGAGTTTCCCCCGGCAACGGCTCAAAAATCGGCGTATCTTGGCTGTCCATAAAAGTGACCGACACCGAGCCGATTTCTTCTAAAAAATCACTGATTTGTTCTGCCTTTTCGTTAGTACTGTTGAGGCGAATTTGAATCCAAGCCATGTGTTTATCCTTTATTCTTTTTCATAACCTTCATAATAGTAGGATTGCTCAATACCTTTAAAAATAATTTCACGGTTATCCACATCATCCGTTAAATTATTTTGCAATAAAAAGCGGATTTCTAAATCATTAATCGGACTACGCTCCATTGCCTGCAAATACAAGGTTTTATCGACATTTTGCCAGTTCACTACTTTGCCTAAATTTTTCTTTAAGATTAAATCTAACCAAATTCTTGTTGAACGTCCATTGCCTTCCAAAAACGGATGGGCAATATTCATTTCAACGTATTTATTAATAATTTCTTCAAATGTCGTTTCAGGCATTTGCTCAATTTTGCCCAAGGCTTCTTTTAAATACAACGAATTGGCAAAACGAAAATTGCCTTTGGAAATATTTTGTTCACGAATCACGCCGGCAAAATCATACAAATCTTGAAATAAATAGCGGTGAATTTGCTGCAATCCCCGTGTTGTTCCCACTTCAATTTGCTGAATATCATTCGTTTCAAACAAGCGGTACGCATTTTCTAAGCTTTTTTGATCGATTTTTTTCATGTATTTTACCTGTTATTTTGACCGCACTTTGAAGAGACTTTTTCGCCGATTTTATTCCCCATCAAAAATGCCGCTAAGCCGAAGACTAAGGACGGGACAATCGGGTTGAAGCCAAAAAGTTTAATGCCAAATTGGGTAAATAAAATAAACGAAACTAAGCCGACCAACATGGAGCTTATCGCGCCGTAAGCATTGGCTTTATCCCAATACAGTCCAAGAACGATAACCCACAAAAATGCGGCTTCAAGTCCACCAAAGGCAAACAGGTTCAGCCAAATGATCATATCCGGCGGATTCAGAGACGCAAAAATTAAAAGTGCGGTCAAAATTAACGTAATGATTGAGGAGATTCGACCAATCCGTTTTTGGTTTTGTACCGCCTGCGGTTTTGCCGCCAAATACAAGTCTTTCACAAAAATAGAAGACGATTGAATCAGCTGCGCATCCACCGTGGACATAATCGCCGACATCGGCGCTGCAAGGAAAATCCCCGCCACAATCGGTGGCAACACTTGCAGCATCAGGCTTGGAATCACCTTATCTGATACTGTTAAATCCGGCACGATGGCGCGCCCCAATGCGCCCGCCAAGTGCATACCGAACATGATAACGGTCAACACAATCGTGCCAATAAGCATGCCGTTATGCAGGGCTTTGCTGTCTTTAAACGCCATGCAACGCACGGCTGTGTGCGGCAAACCAACTACACCGAAGCAAACCAAAATCCAGAAGGACGCCATAAATTGGAAATCTAACATCTCATTTGGTCCGTACGGGCTGACGAGGCTAGGGTCAATTTCAGTTAATTTTTTGACCGCACTTTCCACGCCGCCTACCTGATAAATCACGCCGACCAATAACACAATCGTGCCGAGAATCATCACCGTACCTTGAATTGTGTCCGTTAACACCACGGCACGGAACCCACCGATAAAGGTATAAATTCCCACGGTTAAAGCGAAAATTAACAAGGCTTGGGTGTAAGGAATGCCGATAGTGGTTTCCAATAAACGGGCACCACCGATAAATTGCACGGTCATCGCCGCAAAGAACGCGATCAACAACGCAACACAGGCAATCCACACTAAATATTTGTTTTTATAGCGATAAAGCAATAAATCATTGATGGTCAAGGCGTTAGTTTCACGGGAAAGTAAAGCAAATTTTTTCCCTAGCGCACCAAGCGCCAACCACACTGCCGGTACTTGGATCATGGCAAGCAAGACCCATCCTAATCCGTATTTATACGCCGCACCGGGACCGCCAATAAAGGAACTGGCACTGGCATAGGTAGAAGCGGTCGTCATGGCAAGAACGAAGCCTGTCATAGAACGGTTGCCAACATAGTATTCGGAAAGAAAATCCCCGCCTTTCTGACGTTTGACATAAGCATAAATCGCCGCACCAAATACAAAGGCTAAATAAATGACAAGCGGAAAAATAATCCCTAGGTTCATTGATGACGCTCCGTTGTCGAATATTGTCTTTTCTCTTCCACATCCAGCGGAATATCTTGAAACACGATTTTAATCAACCAATACGCCACCACAATAAACAGCATCGGCAGGTAAATACAGGCTAATTCAAACCACAGCGGAAAGCCGATAGGCCCTTGGGTCTCTTTCGGTAAATAAGCACATAAGCACCAACCAATCACATAAAGCAGGGTTAAGCCTAATGCCCAGCGGGCTTCTTTCGTCGCTTGTTGATAGCGTTGTTGTAACGTCATAATATCGTTGCCTCAATCCATGATTAGAACGTTTTGCTCATTTCTAAATAAATCCGATTTTTATCATAGCGATAAAACGGATGATTGCTGTCATTTTTTTGGTATGACCACGTGATTTTCGGCGTAATGCCCCAAAAATACACGTTACGATGCCATAAAGTGACATTGGTTTGATATTCCTTGTTTTTTTGACGAATACCAAGTAAATCTTCCCCTTTATAAGCCCGTCTTGCATAGGCGACAGAAAGACGACTGGAAATGCCCAACGGCCATTCTTGCACCCAACCTAAACGCACGTTTTTACGCTGATAGGCATTATCAAGATCGCGCGTATTTTCACGATTATAATCCGCACCGATATACCAATATTGTCCGCTGTAAGGTAAAAATAAGAGCGTATTCGACCACAAATAATTATTGCCATTTAAATGTTTACGTGTGGCATAACGCTGCTCGCCATATTCAAGTGCGGTCGAAATTTGCCATGATTTATTGAGCCAATGAGTCACATCAACACGCACACCGGAATTTTTAGAATATTGTTTCATGGCATCACTGCCGGACGATCCGCCGGAATACCAACGTCGTTCAGTGAAAGGCACTAAAGCAAGTTCAGTATTTGCCGTTTGATACCCCAAACCGGCACCGATTCGAGCATTAAATTCGTTATATTTTTTATTATCCCAATAATATTTGCCTTGCCCATCTAACACCAATTTTGCAAAAAGCTGATGAGGCAACGACCATTTCTTTTCAGCCCCCGCATAATAAGACAGCCCATGCGCCTGTTCTCGCTCCCAAGCTTTCCACGCACCAATACGGGTGCCGGCTTTTGGCGCATTATTAATATTGGATTCGTTTAAAAAACTGATACCACCGTTGATTTTCCACTGATCTCGTTGGTTAATTGCGGTTAAATACTGATCGATCATTTGCTGCGATGAGGCATCATTCACTTCCGCACGAAGTTTTTGGAATTGATCTTTCGCCGCTTCATTATCGTTATTCAAAAATAACGCATGGGCTAATTGATAACGCAATGGTAAAACTTCAGGATGTTTTGCAAATAATTCACGATATTGCTGCACCGCTGAGGCATAATTCCCTTGATGCGTCGCCATCATAGCCTCGCCCCAAGCCACCAAAAAAGGATCTTGTTGTGGCAAATTTTTGTATAAGGGCAACAACAATGCCACTGCCTCCACATGGCTTTGTAGCAATGCCGGAATCAGGCCACGGATAATCAAATCCGGTCGTTTGGCAAGTTCTTCTTTTGTAATAGATAGGGTATGTTCTTTTGAAGTGGAGGTCTCTACAACGTCATTTTGAGGCAATTGAGGGCTCGCTAGCTTTAAATGTTCTTCAGGCGATGCGTTCTTTGGTGCAGTAATTTCTGCCGCTGCTGAAGCAGACACGAATACGCCAATCGCAATTCCAAAAGATAAGGGTAATTTCATCATATCGTTTTAACCATATATTCAAATAAATAAAGCAAGCACATGGCTTGCTTTATTGTTCACTCGGGGAGATTACTGTTTCTTACCGACAAAACCGGCGCCCCATGAATTATCATTTGCTTTTGCCAAGCCGCCTAATTCTACCGCATTATTGCCATAAAACTTACCTTCAACTGCGCCATCAGTCAATTTTGTCGATTTAGCCGTACCCTCAAAGCTATTACCGGAAATATTCGCACTAATATTAATGGTTGGTACATTGTTAGCTGTAATAGAACCGCTTAGCGTCTTCGCACCAAAATTAACATCAAAAGAAGATTGACCTTCTACCGTATCCTCATCAGAATCATCGCCAATATCATTGAACAAAATAATGCCATCGCCTTTATACGACGCCAAACCGGTTACAGGCATATTTGGGGTTGGAATGCCATTATAGAACAGAATATCGTCCTCATCCGGACCATTACTTAAAGATACCCCCATACGGACATTGGCATACTTATCACAACATACTACTGCATCATCTAAATCTTGCCCGTTACCTTCGGGGTAAGTAAGCGTTATCTTGTGTCCATCAACCTCTAATTGATTTATATTTGCGTCGTTAAATTTAACATTTTTTTTGACTTGAAATTTGTCATCTTGTTCAGAGAAAACAAAAGCTGAACCTGTAAATGTTTGATTTTGATTTACCTCAGTTGAATTCGATGTTGGCAGATCGGTTTTAGATGGCGTTACCTGAGTTTTTTGATCATGGCTTGCCGCAGCGGCATTATCACTGCTACCGCCACTGCTTCCGCAAGCGGCTAATGTGAATGCGGCTAATACCGTTAAACTAAACTTAACAATTGAATTTTTCATTGTGGAATCCTTAATACATAAGAAAAAAATACGATGCGTACGTTTACGCAGGCCGGCAATATAGCATATCACTTTCAAAAATGAAGTCTCTTTATGTAAATAAAATGTAAAGAAAACATCCTTAAAGAAGACTACTGTACCAACATCAATCCCATACAGCCTTTGTCTGCCAACATTAAATCGGAAGCGCCGAAGGTGAACGGATGATTATTGGAGGACGTATTTTCAAATTTCACTAAAAGAGACAGGTTTTCATTGATGAGTACGCTATCTTTCCAGCCGATTTCGTTTTGTGCCAACGGCTTGTCATTCACAGATTCGACAATAAATTTTGCGCCGACCACATTAAAACCTACCGGAGAGGAGGCGCTGAGGTGCCAGCGTTCTACGCTGCCGAGTGTTGCGGAAACATCCAAGCGGCGTGGATCAAAGCGTTTTTGGTTTATGGTGGCATTGTTGGTATCCAGATAAAACGTGCGTTCTTGTTGCACGTTAGCCGACAGCAAACTCGGCGCATCCGTGTTAAATTGCCAAGCCTGTTCTTTTTTCTCAAAGGCGCCGGCAAGGCCTTCCGGACGTAATTCTAAAATGCGATTATCAATTAACTCGCCGTCAGAACCAAAGAAATGACTGATGTTATCTAAAATACCGCGTTTTTTACCGGTAATGAGAGTCACATTTTCACCGTCATTTAAATCCACCAAAATTTCTACACGCTCACTTGGCGCGAGTGTAACGACATTACGTTTTTGACCTTGCGGCAAGAAACCGAGATCTTGTGCAATGAGCGTAAATTCCCGCTCGTCATCAAAACGTAATTCATAGGTGCGGGAAAGCGAGGCGTTAAGGAGACGTAGGCGCACTAAGCCGCGTGGTACCGTGAGATAAGGCGCTTCTTGCCCATTAACAAACAAACGCTCACCGACAAAACTGCCTTGATTTTGTTGGAAGAGTTGCGCGCCTTCACCGTTCAGTTGCATATCTTGGAGAATCAACGGAATGTCGTCCACACCATATTTTTGTGGCAATCCCAATTTCAAGCTTTCTTTATCTTCGATAATCCATAATCCAACTAACCCTCGATACGTTTGATACGCTGAGCTGGCAAGGGTGCAGGCATGATACCAGCAGGTGGACGGCGCTTGCGTAATAGGAATGATCGGTGACCAGGTTTCGCCTTTTTGTAAGTTTTTCGCAATGCCGCCGAGCAACTCGCTCGAGGCTTGCAAACCTTGAATATTCATCGCAACAAATTGCGGTAAATTATTTTTCCAATTCAGTTTGGCAAAATCGTCTTTCTTAATTTTAATGGTTGGCCCTAAATAACTGCCGTTAAAGCCCCACACTTCGGTGCGTTTTCCGGGTAATAGCGGTGCTTGGGTATTTTGCATATTCAGAAAAATTGGCTTGCCTCGCCGTGCCTCAAACAGCGGCGGAATTGTCAATGCCGGGCGTGTTGCCGCCAGCAAGGGCGCCGGTACACTAAAAAGTGCGGTGGAAAATAAGGTTGTTTTTAACAGCTGACGACGGGAGCAATGTTTCATTTAGGCCTGCTTATTCTCGTTTTTCTGTTCAATGGTTTTTTGTGCGATTTCACGATCCAATTCCGCAATGCGATTTTGCATCACATCATGACAGTATTCCGCTAATTCGCGCACATTTTCACGGCTGTAGCCGGACACATCAATAGGTTCCAGCATTTCACAAATCACCGTGCCATTATCCCAACGGTTTAAATCGATTTTATTATGGGTTGTCGAGCAAACGACCGGCACAATGGGTACGCCGGCGGCAATGGCGGCGTGGAATGCCCCGGTTTTGAACGGCAATAACCCGCGTCCGCGACTGCGTGTTCCTTCCGGGAACATCCAAATGGACAAATTATCTTCATTAATACGACGAGCCAATTCCGACATGGTGTTATGCGCTTTAGAACGATTATCACGATCGAGAAAAATATTGCCTGTTGCCCAATATAAAATCCCGAAAAACGGCACCCAAATCAGGCTTTTCTTACCGACGCTCACTGTACGAGGCATGACCATATAAGAAATGGTTACCATATCGTAGTTATTTTGATGGTTACCGATGTAAATACAGCGACCCACTTTATCGGCATTCGCTGGGAAACGATGTTCCACTTTCAGCCCAAAGAGTGGATGTAACCGTCCAAACCAACGGGCAAAAATGCCCACATTACTCGGATTACGGAAACGAATGAAAGAATAAAGCGTACCGAGGATACAAATAAGAATACAACAAATCACAATGATGAAAATTCTGGCGATTTTTAGCATGATAAAGCCTCTTAAAAATTTGCGTAAGTATAACGAAATTAGCCCGTTAAGTGTATTCATAACGATGAAATGTGCTAATCTAATCAAAAAATTTTTAATTGAATTGCTATGCAAAAAACCTATTTTATTGCGGATTTACATCTCTCCGAAAATCGACCGCACTTATTAGCCCTGTTTCGTCAATTTATGCAAGAACAAGCGCCACAAGCAGAAAAACTCTATATTTTGGGCGATTTATTTGATTTTTGGATTGGCGATGATGAACAATCCGATCTCATCAGCGAAGTGCAACAGCTCATCAGATATCTGACAGAACAAGGCGTGCCATGCTATTTCCAACATGGTAACCGGGATTTTTTGATTGGCAAAAAATTTGCTAATGCGTGCGGGCTGACGTTACTGCCAACTTATCAAGTCATTGATTTATACGGCACGCCCACCCTTTTATGTCACGGCGACACCCTTTGCGTGGACGATGTGAAATATCAACAATATCGCAAAAAAGTTCATCAAAAATGGCGCCAGTGGCTGTTTTTACATTTACCGTTAAAAGTGCGGTTAAAAATCGCAGAGAAAATTCGCGCGAAAAGCCGCCAAGATAAACAATTAAAATCGACGGAAATCATGGATGTGAATGCCGCTTTTGTGCAGCAAATGTTTGCGCAATTTCATGTGACGCAAATGATTCACGGACATACGCACCGTCAAAAACACCATGAAATTCCACCGCACTTTCATCGTATCGTGCTGGGTGATTGGGGAGAAACCGCTTCCCTTTTAGAAGTTACGCCCCATTCCATCGAATTTATTAATGATACATTAAGGAGAAAAAATGGCTGATCCACATATTAAATCGCCTATGGATGGTTGGGATTACACAACCGTAATCATTTATCGCTTGGGCTTTGTCCTTGCCGTTCCAATGTTGTTTATGCTGCCTTGGTATCCCACAACGGCACACATTGGTTTGCTTATCGCAGCGACCTTATGTGCCGCTTGTGTGCATTTATATATGAAAAACTTCCGTTATATTTTTCAATTTGCCATGTGGGTGGGCTTGCTCTGCCAAGTGTTAGAGTTTCCGCAACTGGCGCTGGGCGCAGCATTTTTGGTGCTCGGCGGATTAAGTTATAAAGAATATTTTTGTTTCCGTGTCTTTGCCTTAAATCTACAACCGATATTTTTTGCTATTTTATGGTTTGCCTTATTATTCAATATCACTTGGTTAAGTAACCTCTTATGCTTTATCACCGGCATTTTAATTTTGTTATTAAGCATTCAAAAATGGCGCATGCCGTTGCATTTTGATATTGGCGATAAAAGCAAATATCAGGTGTAATGCCTATCTCCAACACACAAATAACAATCCGCACGTAAAACGTGCGGTTTTT